>CAYJLD010000080.1:0-9381 GCA_964371195.1 uncultured Desulfovibrionaceae bacterium
CTTCAACACTTTTTAATCCATTTTCACGTATGGCACGCTGAATTTGCGCATCGGTAATACCAAAGCAGCGGCAAATCAGTTTGCCCTCTTCATGAGTATGTGGAATTGGGGCCTCACCACGCCAATGTCTAATGGCAGCCTCAAGTGCCTCCTGCCCCATAACTGAGCAATGCATCTTTTCCTTAGGTAAGCCACCCAAGCGGGCAGCAATATCTTTATTGGTAATGGCTAGGGCCTCATCAACCGTTAAACCTTTAACCATTTCAGTTAAGACAGAGCTTGAAGCAATGGCACTGGCACAGCCAAAGGTTTGAAAACTGGCATCTAAAATACGTCCACTTTCATCAATTTTAAGAAATAATTTTAACGCATCACCACAAGCAAGGCTTCCCACCTCACCAATGGCATTGGCATCTTTAAGTTCACCTGAATTTTGAGGATTAACAAAGTGCTCACGCACTATATCTGTATATTCCCACATTATATTAACTCCTTAGTAAATATTTTAAATTATAGTTTCATTATTATCCGGGTTAGATGTATACATAAGCATTATATCATGTAATGTCATCCCCCTAAGATAGGTTCTTATATGATTATCTAAAGCATGCCAAAAACAACGCACATTGCATTGTGCAATTCTTGAGCATTGCTTAGGGTTCATAAGGCAAGAAACAGGCGAAATGTCGCCTTCTAAATGAGAAAAAACCTGTTCCATACAAATTTTATCAGGTGCACAAGTCAGTGCATAACCACCCGTTGCACCTCGTACAGAACGAATAATACCCATGGGCTTTAGTGAGCGTACAATTTGTTCTAAATATCCAGCAGAAATACCTTCTATTTTTGCCAACTCATTTAATTGCATAAGCTTACTTTCTGGGTGTGAAGCTAAATGTATGAGAAAACGCAAACCATAGCGAGTTCGTGTTGAAAACTTCATTATTAATCCTTAACGTTGCATGATGACAGAATCTTAAAATGAATTCATGCAGAAAGGTATAAGATGCATGCCATATTGTAAATATAAAAATGCATACTAATAATGATATGAAATTAAGACTTAAATATTAAGACCTTGTTTAGGCTTGTAAATTACTTTTCACGCCAAATACGTGCACCCACTTCACTTAGTTTATTTTCAATACCTGCATAACCACGATCAAGGTGATAAATACGTTGAATTTGAGTTTTACCTTGAGCTGCTAGCCCTGCAAGCACAAAGGCTGCACTGGCCCGCAAATCTGAGGCCATAACAGGAGCTCCTTTTAAGTCCTTACCCCCAGAAACAAGAGCTTTTCGCGCAGAAATTTTTATATCTGCACCCATACGAATAAGTTCTTGCACATGCATAAAACGATTTTCAAAAATATTTTCTTCAATGGTTCCATAACCTGAAGCTATACACATTAGAGCCATGGTTTGAGCTTGCATGTCGGTGGGAAAGCCAGGGTGGGGCATAGTACATACATTAATATTTTGTAAATTTTTTGCACCATAAACACAACTTGAGCGTACCCCATGAGGCGTTTTTTCTAATACTACACCCATTCTTTGCAATACATCAATAAGGGCCTCTAACTCATCCCAAGGGCAACTTTCAACTAATAAGTCCCCGCCGGTTATGGCAGCAGCTATTAAAAATGTTCCGGCCTCAATGCGGTCTGGCATAATAGAATATGAACTACCATTTAAGCTAGATACACCTTGTACTTGTATGGTGCTTGTGCCTTGGCCACTGATTTTTGCACCACATGAAATAAGAAAATTTGCTAAATCTACAATTTCTGGCTCTTTAGCTACATTTTCAAGTGTGGTTTCGCCTTCTGCTAAACTTGCTGCCATGAGTAAATTCTCTGTGCCGCCAACCGTTGGCATATCAAAAGTAATATGCGCACCCGTAAGTTTTTTGCATTTACCTATAATATAACCATCTTCAAGGTCAAAGCTTGCTCCCATTTTTTCAAAACCTTGCAAATGCTGATCTACTGGCCTTGCCCCAATGGCACAACCACCAGGCAAAGCCACCTTAGCCATGCCAATTCGTGCTAGCAGCGGACCAAGGCACAATACAGAAGCACGCATGGTTTTTACTAAATCATATGGAGCTTCAGGGCTTAAAGATGTTGGTGTAACTTGCACATCACCATCTTTAAATTCAGCATCACAGCCAAGTAATCTAAGTAATTTTATGGTAGTATGTATGTCTCGTAAATTAGGTACATTGGAAAAAAGTATTGGCGAATCTAGGAGTATAGAGCCAAATAATATGGGTAGGGCAGCATTTTTTGATCCATCAACTTTAATGCTACCTTGAAGAGCAGCTCCACCTTCAATTATAAGGCTATCCATGTAATACTCCAGAATAAAATATTTTTTCCAATTCAAACTCTTATCCCGTCTATATTAATACAAATAATAAAAAAAATCTAGATATTATCTATATGGAATATAACCATTTAATATTACAACAATTAACATTAATAGGTATTGTATGTAATATATAAAAGCAGGAATTATTTTTTCATTGCATAAAACACTTGCCAAAATCACAACTTGTGTGTAAACACTTCCTTTCGTGGTGGATGTAGCTCAGTTGGTAGAGCACCTGGTTGTGGCCCAGGTGGCCGGGGGTTCAAGTCCCCTCATTCACCCCACAAATTTTCCCCGCTTTTGCGGGGCTTTTTTTGTTTAAAAACTTTTTTTTATTTTTAACTAACACGGCATTCTAATTTCAAACTTTTGCCAGCAGTGCTTATTTTGGCAAGAAAATGTATGAGGTTCAGGAAAATTTTTTGAGTAGTTAGCCGGCGGTGCAGCGAAGCGGAAGTATCGAGGCGCGAAAAAGCTTTATCTAAACTCACACATTATTGCAAAAATTCGCGACATAGAATGCCATGAATAAACTAATGAAATTATGTATTCTAGCTTTACATTTATTATACTTAGATAGTATGTTATGCAAAATTTATTAATATTGCTTTATATAGTTCAATAATAATTGGAGTAAACAATGAAAAAAATTAAAATATTTACATTAATGGGCCTTTGCTTATCCCTTATGGCTTGCAATGGACTTAAGCGAGGTGTTGATGGCTCAACCTATGTATCTACTGGTAAACCTTCGTTTTCTGTAGCTGTTCCAAGCCTTCCATTACGCACATCAGGTAGTATTAATGCATCAATTACAACTAGTAACAATCTTGGTGGCGTGCCAATAAATGCTTGGATTGCAGTATATGGCGGTGATAATATTGAGCAACCTATGGCTATTATATCACAAGCAAGTATTAAATCTCCATACTACTTTGATTATAATTCTATAAAGTTTAATAGCATTGCAAGGGAAAATGTTAGTATGGGCAAATTTAACTTTCAAGCTTGCACGTATTTAATTACCAATATGCAAAAAAATGCCTTTGTAGCCCTTACTCCTGGCCTTGCAGATATTAATAAGGATAATGAACAAAAAACTTATATTATAGTGCGTAGTTTTGCCACTAGAACTGATTTTGATGAGGGCAAAATAATCCTAGAATACCGTGAAAAAGCTCCTGATAATTTTGAAGATATTAAAGCATTACCTTTTGGTGCACAAACTTTTTTAGAAGAATTTAATAAACGTGCTATGTCAGCCTTTGTTTTTGATGCCCAAAACTATAATGACCAAAATATAAAGAATATTTACGCTCAAGGCATTGCCACGCGCTACTTAGATGAAAACTTTTGGGGCTCAGTATCATATCATGATCCATATGATTAAAAAGAAATAATATGTTATATTAAAATACATTCTTAATATGCAAAAAAATAAAAAACATAAAAAAATTGCTTTTTGGAATACATTATTTTCCTCATTTGCCTTGGGCTCAAAGGTTGCCTTTAGCTTTAGCTATTGGAAGTCTTTACCATCTAAATTTGTTAAAGCTTTTACTAAGGTTAATGTAATATATAGTATTAAAGTTGGCATTGCTTGTATGCTATCATATGCAACTGCTGAAATGCTTAATCTTGAATATAGTTTATGGGCACCATTAGCCACCATCATGGTTATGCAAGTAAATATGTCCACATCCCTTGAGCTATCAATATTGCGCTTATTTGGAACCATGGTCGGTGTTTTATCAGGACTAACCTTGGCCTCAATTGTTCCACCAACTCTTGATGGGCGTTTACTTGCTTTGGCTATAGTTGTACCTACTTTTGCCTTTATGGAGCTATGGGAAGAGCGATTTAAAACAGCTGGGGTCACAGCTGTTTTTGTCCTACTATTGGGGCATACTGAAGACGAAAATGTATGGCTTTTTGGCCTTAATAGAGTGCTTGAAATTGGCATTGGTAGTTTAATGGCCTTATTGGTTTCAATACTGCTTTGGCCTGCTTCAGCAGCTACAGAAGTTGAAAAAACAGCTAAGCAACAATTTATTGATGTAGCTAATATTATAGACAAAATGACCCAAGATTTCTTGCATAATCATCATAAAGTGTCACATCGTTTTGCTTTTCGCCTATTAAATAAAATTAGCAATAATACTCAAAGGTTTTATCAAGTGCGCCAATATGAATTAGCACATATTTATCGCGAATATCCATTACTGCCAAGCAGTGTACGTTTGCTTGATGAATTACGCATGGATATTTCTAGCATGATGGAATCTTTAGAAATGGAAGATGCAGGAGAAGTTACAAAGGATGTTGAAATAATTATTGAAGAGGTTTCAAGCGCTCTTGTAGTCACCCTACAATGGTTAGCAAATCCTCAAGGTACAAACACAAAACCATTACGCCCCCTAATTGAAGATAGAGCTATTCGTTTTGCCACCATACGTGATGCAGGAAAATTTCGAACTTATAATGTTAATAAAGTCGTAGCCTTATTTTCATTTTACAATGGCTTACATCATGCAGCTCAGGGTGTATCTCTATTGCAAGAAAAAGTAGAGGCTGCTCAAGAACGTGTATAGGTTATATTTAACTTTTAAAGTAATACTTAAACAATGATATAAATTTTATACAAAACTCACAATCTACTTTTAATTTTATTAGATATTCCATACATATAGCGTTCTTTGTATTTTACTAGAAAATACAAAGACATAAAACAAGATAAAAACTCTGCAATAGGCACCGCAAGCCAGATACCATTTATCCCCATAATGTTTGGTAAAATTAATATGCATACGCATATGAATACAAATGTACGTAAAAATGCAATGATAGCAGATATTTTACCATTAGAAAATGCTGTAAATAAATTTGATGCAAAAATATTTATGCCAGCAAACAAAAATCCAATGGCAAAAATATAAAATCCATGTACAGCAAGACTATAAGCCTTTGTACCTTTCTCTAAAAAAATACTTGATATTGTTTGATTAATAGCAAAAGAAATCATCACTAAACCTACAGAAATTGCAATAATAAATTTCAAGCATATATTAAATAATTTTCTCAACTTAGATTTATTAATGGCACCAAAATAGAAACTTATAACAGGCGCAATGCCTACAGAAAAGCCAATGAATATAGTGTTGATAAGATATTGAGCGTAAAAAATTACGGTGACAGCAGCAATGCCATCATTACCAGCTATTTTCAGTATAGTAATATTAAATAAATATATGGTAATGCCGGATGATAACTGCGTTACCATTTCAGAAGATCCATTGCCACAGGCTGATAAAATAGCCTTTATATCCCAGTAAAATTTACTAAAATGTAATAATTTATCGGCTTTATTTATAGAAAAAAAGTATAGGCCAATGATAGTAGGTAATGAAAATCCTAATCCTGTAGCAAGTGCCACTCCAGTCATTCCCATATCAAAATATACCAAGAATATATAATCAAGTATTAAGTTGGTAAAACCTCCTAATACAATACTTAAAAAAGCTATTTTGGGCCTTGCTGAGGCAATCATGGCATTTTCAAGTATCACTTGTAAAATAGCACATGGAGCAAAGAAAATAATAACGATTAGATAATCATAACAATATTGATATGTTTCCTCATTAGCGCCAAGTAGGTAAATAATATCTTGTAACATGATGGGGATTACAATCATAAAAACTACACCAGCAATCACTCCTGCCATACAGAAAAGAGTAAATTTTTCCTTAGCTTGCTGATGTTTGCCTTCACCTAAAAGCCTTGCACATATGGCATTGCCTCCAGTACCAAGCATTGTTCCTATAGCATAAAATATTGTTAAAAGAGGCCAAAGTATGTTTAAGGCAGAAAGGGCATGCATACCAATGAGATTAGATACAAAAACACCATCAACCATAGTATAAATAGATAAGAAAATCATTAATGATATGGTAGGTAGGGTAAATGCAAAAACATTTTTGAATGTGATAACTTTAATCATTAGCCTTCCAGAGCATTTAAGCAAACTGTTTATGTTATGCTAAACTAAATAACTTTGTCTCTTAATACTATAAATATATAACTAAATTATCAGTTTTATACAAAGCAAGGCATGCTATTGTAATACAGTTCATCAGGGCTTATGTTTTGCCCTGTAGCCCAAACAATAGTAGGGCCAGAGACTTGAACCATTGCAAAATAATCTTTATTCTTTAGCTCTTGAAAATGCTCAAAGTCTAAATATGGCCTTACATCAAAAACTTTTTGCTCGCCATTGCTATAGCTAAGCAGCAATGAGTAGTCACCATATACACTCACAGCCATAATTTTTGGCCTAATAATCATAACAGCACCTATTTATTAATCTTTACAATACAATTTTTAACAAAAAAATATAATTATATCAAGATATTATTTTAGCACAATTCTCAATATAAATAATTAATTGTAATTTAAAATTATATGTAAGTAGCAAGGAAAATTTTCACTTTATAATATTTTTTAGGTTGAAGTTGACAAAAAGATGCTTTAATTAAGTTAAATATAAGCTAACAAACTTGCAACACTCTGAGGCCATCAATATATAATTATCATATTTAAAAGGTGTATCTAATGAAAATCTTACCAGTTAAAAACTTTCCCGTGGGCTTTTTTGCTATGACTATGTCATTATTTGGCTTAGCTTTAGCATGGAAAGTTAGTGGCCTTTTTACATTTATAAGTCATGTATTGGCCTTTATGGCTGTTGTGGTATTTATTGTGGTTTCAGTAGGATATGCTATGAAATTTTTAAACTATCGCCAAGATATTATAACTGAATTTCAACACCCCATTAGCATGAGCTCTTTTGGAACCATTAGCGTTTCCATAGTGTTTTTAAGCATTACAATCTCAAACCTTTTCCCTACCTTGGCTATGATCTTGTGGTTTACTGGCGCAACACTTCACTCCATGCTAGTCATATATGCCTTAGGACAATGGCTTTTTAATCAAACTATGAGTATGGAAAACCTAACACCTGCCTGCTTTATACCTGTGGTTGGTTTAGTCATAATTCCAGTATATGGTGCAACACATGGATTTATCGGCATCAGTTGGTTTTTTTGGAGCCTTGGGCTACTACTTTGGATTATTTTACAAGTATTTGTCTTATATAGACTTATGTTTGTTTCAGCACTACCCATGCCATTAATGCCATCACTATTTATTTTGCTAGCACCACCTTCAGTTATATTTATTAACTACATGAATTTAACTAATCATAAAGTGGATGTTTTTAGCAATGCCATACTAAGCTTTTCTGTACTTATAGCCTGCTTACTACTATCACAAATAAAGAAATTCAAAGTACCATTTTCTATGCAATATTGGGCCTTTGCTTTCCCAATGCTAGCATTTTCCATGGCAATTATGACCATGGGTAAAACAATAAATAATAATATGATTACCTACGTAGGCTATGCCATTCTATTTGCAAGCACTATACTTGTAGGAAGAATAATGCGTTTAACATTAAAAAATATTGTATTACAAAATCATAATTAAATGTATTTTAACATAAATTAAAAACAAAGCCCTACAATGTTTTATACACATTATAGGGCTTCATAAATTTGCATATTGGTGGAGGCGGGGGGAGTCGGCTTTTAATGTTATTTGCATGTAATCATAAAATTTATTTTACAAAAAAATACTTTATTCCTACATTTGTAATTATGCATTAATATAACGTGTAAGTGCATCTTCAACTAAGGCATTTAAGCTTCTGCCTTGTAGTATGGAGCGCTTTGCAATTTCTTTATGTATGGTTGGAGAAATGCGTACATTAAAACTTCCTTTATACATTTTTTCAGGCTCTACACCTTGCTCGGCACAAAGTTCTAAATAATCATCCACCGCACCTTGGAAATCTTCTTTTAACTCCTCAACACTTTGGCCTTCGTAGGAAATAAGACTATTGATGCCCACCACTTGCCCATAAAGAACATTGTCAGCATACTCAACAGTTCCGTAAAAACCTTTATATTCTAGTGTGTTTTTCATATAAATTCTCCTTTTTCAAGGGTATCTAAGATTTGTCTTACTTGGTAGGGTAAAAGCTCCTTACGAGGATGCGGTTTATGCAAGATAATAGCAATATTACCCTTTATAAACTTTACCCTGGAACCGCTAGTTTTACCCTTGTTTGACATTTCAAAGCCCAATAGCTCAAGCAAATTTTTAATTTCATCAAAGGTCAAATCTTTTGGTAGCGTTCGCAATCGCTTAATGAGTTTTTCTTTTTTACCCATAATGTTCTCGTGGTGTTACTGTACAGTGCTTTATCTATATTTGCAACTGTTTTTTAGTTGCAAATTTGTAAAATATGATTTGGTGGAAAAAGATAGAATAGCGAAGAAGGAACATAATGCATAAAACTAAAATTTCTATTTTTGCATTATGGATAAATCCACATTATTAAAATGCACTGCTAACTTGACAGTCACTACGTCGTCCACAAGTGCTTTTGTAGAGTGCAATAAGCTTGTGCCGCAGCACTTTTCCATAATTATCTAACATGTAGGTATCATATTTTGCATGTATCAACGCACCTGCAAAAAATACCTACAAAAATCGGTATGTCAATGGATGTTATAGCATCATACAAGACGACGAATCGTCAAAAATAAAGCCCTATAATGCTTTATACACATTATAGGGCTTCATAAATTTGCATATTGGTGGAGGCGGGGGGAGTCGAACCCCCGTCCGAGAAAGTTCCACACAAAGCTTCTACAGGTTTAGGTTAGGATTAATTCTCATCGCAGATGTGGCCCCCAACCAGGCGATCCTTGACCAGTTTACTGCAAGAGTTTAACGTTGGCACCAGTAAACACATACCTTCGCTAGCCTAATAGTATGTCGCCGCAAGAGGTTATTAGGCGTCACCTCTATTGACGAGGTCATCTAGTGACCGTTTGCCGCGCTGGGATTAAGCAGCGTAGGCGTAGTCGTAATCGTTCTTGGCAATTA
>CAYJLD010000081.1:0-9306 GCA_964371195.1 uncultured Desulfovibrionaceae bacterium
AGCGATATTTGGAGCGAGCGTGCCTTTTTAGAAAAATGCGTGAAACGCGTTTTCAAGTACCGACTAATTAGTCCTATGCGTTGCGCTGTTTTATAACGTTTAAAGCATTGATTTTTAAGTTATTTTTCAGTTCAATCCAGCATCTAATTCCTTAATAAAATTCATAAGTGGTCCTTTTGCCTGCTCTTTATGCTTAGCAATAATTTTTACCAAGGCACTTCCAACAATGGCTCCGTCTGCATAATCTGTTATTTCTGCAACTTGTCTAGCAGTTGAAACACCAAAACCCACACAAACAGGCAAGTCGCTATGCTCCTTAATCAAGGCTGTCATAGAGCGCAAGTCTGTACTGATTTCGCTACGTGTACCAGTCACACCCATGGAAGATACAAGGTATATAAAACCTTCTGCTTGTTTAGCAATTTGTTCTATTCTTTGAGCAGAGGTTGGGGCAATAAGCGATATAATGTCCACGCCATATTTTTGTGCATTCGGGGTCATTAAATTCTTTTCCATATATTCATCAAAGGGAAGATCAGGAATTATAATTCCATTAATACCACTTTCCTGACATTTTTTAAAAAATTTATCATAGCCATAATTAAAAATTGGATTCATATAACTTAAAAAAACTAAAGGCACGCTAACTTTTTGGCTTACTCTTTGTAACATAGTAAAAATATTGTCAAGGGTAGCTCCTGCCTGCAATGCTCGGGCATTAGCCGCTTCTATAACCTCTCCTTCTGCTATGGGATCAGAAAAAGGAATACCAATTTCTATTAGGTCTGCCCCAGCCTCAGCCATAGCTATAATATACTCTTCCGAATGCTCAAGGCTTGGGTCACCTGCAGTTAAAAAAGTAATGAGGGATTTTTTATCTTGTAGGGCTTTTGTTATCTTACTCATGAATAGTCACTCCTTTGTGCCTTGCTATAGCTGCCACATCCTTATCACCACGCCCTGAAAGGCATACAATAATATTTTCATCTTTTGAAAAAGTAGCTGCAATCTTTTTAACATGTGCTATGGCATGGGCTGATTCAATGGCTGGGATAATGCCTTCTGTTTTAGATAAATACTCAAAAGCTTCTACAGCTTCTTTATCAGTGACTGGAACATAGCAAGCTCTTTTAGAGTCTCGCAAATAAGCGTGTTCTGGACCTATGCCGGGGTAGTCAAGTCCTGCTGAAATGGAATAGACCTCCGCAATTTGACCATAACTATCTTGACAAAAATACGATTTCATACCGTGAAAGATACCTAGCGAGCCTTTAGCCATGCTAGCGGCATGCTTTGTAGTATTAATACCTTCACCTGCAGCTTCACAACCAATTAACTGCACATCACTGTCCATAACAAAATGGTGAAACATACCCATAGCATTACTACCACCCCCCACACAGGCAATGACTGCCGCCGGAAGCTTATTTTCTGCTTGTAGTATTTGTTGCTTGGCCTCAAAAGAAATGACACTTTGAAAGTCTCGCACCATCAAAGGAAAAGGATGTGGACCCACCACAGAACCAAGAACATAATGCGTATCATGCACTCGCATCGTCCAAGCACGCATGGTAGCATTTACGGCATCTTTGAGGGTTTGTGTACCGCTTGTAACAGCATGAACTGTAGCTCCAAGTAGTTCCATGCGATACACGTTAAGTGCTTGGCGGTTAATGTCTTCTTGTCCCATGAAAATTTCACACTCAAGTCCTAAAAGTGCTGCCGCAGTGGCTGTAGCTACTCCATGCTGCCCAGCTCCGGTTTCTGCTATAATTCTAGTTTTGCCCATTTTTTTAGCAAGCAACACTTGCCCCAAAACATTATTAATTTTATGTGAACCAGTGTGATTTAAATCTTCGCGCTTTAAATACACTTTAGCACCGCCAAGGTCAGCGCTCATTTTTTGTGCATAATAAAGGCGTGAGGGACGCCCAGCATAATCGTTCAGTAAAGAACTAAGCTCAGCGTTAAACAGTGCATCTTCTTTATAATGCATATAGGCTTCTTCTAACTCTAAAATAGCATTCATAAGTGTTTCTGGTATATATTGACCACCATGAACGCCGTATCTTCCTTTATGTTGCTGCATTATGAACCTTCCTTACCAATTGTTCTATTAAGTTTGCATCTTTGAACCCATGTACTTCAGCCCCACTGGAAATATCCAAGGCGTAGGGCTTGTGCTGCATGGCTTGGGTCAAATTGTTGAGAGTAATACCGCCAGCGAGAAAAAATGCTTTTTCTATCTTAGGTAAGCATGACCAATCAAATGATTGACCACTGCCAGCTTTTGGAGAGTCAAAAAGCACATAGTCTGCCATGTGGGGTATGGGCTCATGCACTTGTATTGCCTTAATAATTTTTGTACGTGGCATATGCTTTTTACATAGTTCCAAGGTATGCTCATCCTCTTGCCCGTGAAGCTGTAGTATATCTACAATGTTTTCTGTTATGGCCTTTTCCATAATTGCCATGGGAGCATTTACAAAAACACCTACAATCTTAATTCTTTTATGAAGCTTAGCTCTTAGCATTTTTGCTTGCTCAAAGCTCACTTGACGGCGACTTTTAGCAAACACAAAACCCACATAGTCTGGCAAAGCGGCGTTGACAAAATCTACATCGCAAGGTCTGCTAATCCCACAGATTTTGATTTTCATGCTAAACCTCGCAAGCATTGCAACATTTTGAGCTTATCATTACTGCGCATAAGGCTTTCACCTATGAGCACGGCATCAATGTCATGTTCTTCTAAAAGCTGTATGTCTTGCCGTGTACTTATGCCACTTTCTGCCACATACAAAACAGACGAGGGCACATGCTTGCGAAGGTTAAGACAGGTACAAATATCAACTTCAAAAGTTTTTAGATTTCTGTTGTTTATACCAACTATCTTGGCTCCACAATCAAGTGATTTTTGCAACATATCAAAACTATGACTTTCCACTAATGCTGACATACCAAGAGCCTCAGTAAGAATAATATATTCTTGTAAATGTTTGGCATCCAGCAACTCTGCTATAAGTAGCACTGCTGATGCTCCCCATATTTTTGCTTCATAAATTTGATAAGAATCAAGTATGAAATCCTTACGCAAAGTAGGCATAGATAGCTTGGCACTAATAGCTTGTAAGTACTCGGCCTTTCCTAGAAAAAATTGTGGTTCCGTTAGTACAGAGATAGCATGCGCTCCGGCTTGCTCATATTCTTTTGCAATATTCAAGGGGTCAAAGTCTTGCACTATAACACCTTTAGAAGGTGAGGCTTTTTTTACTTCACAAATATATGATAAACCCTTTGTTGCTAAAGCCTTTTGAAAAGGGAAGGTAAAGCTCTCTTGCACAGCTTGTATACGCTGCTTAGTAGTAGCAACAATGATATCTAAAAAATCTTGCTTTTGCACTTTATACCTCGTTTGATAGATGGATAAATTTCTGTAATTGCTGCAAGGCTTTGCCTGTGTCTATCGTTTCTTTAATATGTTTTATGGCTTCAGGTAGGGGCATGGATTTAGCCACATATAAAGCTGCCGCTGCATTTAGTATTACTGCATCTGTTTTGGGGCCTTTGGCACCAGACAAAATCTCGTGGATAATTTGAGCATTATGTTTTGCATCGCCACCTTCAAGCTCCTTGGGTTGCGCACGTGTAAAGCCAAAATCTTCTGGTGTTATTATTGAAGATTTAACCCAGCCATCTTTCACTTCACACACAAAGCTATCAGCACAAATGGAGATTTCATCCAACTTATCACGCCCGTAAACCACCATAGCATTTTTAACTCCCAAGTTACATAATACCTTAGCTATGGGCTCTACAAGCTCCTCTTCGTATACTCCAAGCAGTTGCATGGTGGCGCCTGCAGGGTTAGTTAATGGGCCAAGAATATTAAATACTGTACGAATATTTAGCTCACGCCTAATGGGCGCAACATACTTCATGGCAAGATGATAGTTTTGTGCAAACATGAAGCATATGCCGATTTTTTCTAAAAGTAAGGAGCTTTTTTCAGGTGATATTTGAATATTAACCCCAAGAGCTTCCAAAACATCGGCTGAACCGCACTTGCTTGTAGCAGAGCGATTGCCATGCTTTGCCACAGGTACACCTACGGCTGAAACCACAATGGCAGCAGCAGTTGATATGTTAAATGAATTGGAACCATCTCCCCCTGTTCCAACAATTTCTAATGCTTCATGATCATTTAAGAGTTTTACACAATGTTTACGCATGGCAGCGGCAGATGCTGTAATTTCATCAATGGTTTCGCCCTTGATGGAAAGTGCAGTAAGATATGATGATATTTGAATATCACTAGCATTGCCACTCATGATTTGATCCATGACAGCTAAGGCTTGCTCCTTACTTAAATCTTCTTTACGAGTAAGAATTTGAATAGCTTTACGAATCATATTATATCTCCATAAAATTTTTAAGAATTGTTGCACCTTGTGGCGTCATAATGGATTCAGGATGAAACTGTACGCCAAAGATGGAGCGATCTTTATGTTCTACAGCCATGACTTCCTTATCCTCACTATATGCTGTAATATTTAATACTTGTGGAAGAGTGTGTTTAAGACCTATCAAGGAGTGATAACGCGCCACATGAAAGCTCTCTGACATATCTTTAAATAGTGCTGAAGGCTTAACCTTATCAACACAAGATTGCTTGCCATGCATAAGCTCTTTGGCATAGCTCACCGTTCCACCAAAGGCTTCAAAAATAGCTTGATGGCCAAGACAAACACCCAATAAAGGTACTTTGTGCGGTAATTGCTGAATAAGCTCAATGCATATACCAGCATGCTCAGGTCTGCCTGGTCCTGGTGAGAGCACAATACGTTCCGGATTTAAGGCAAGAATTTCGTCCACTGTATGGGTGTCATTGCGAATAACTTTTATATTGGGCGAAATTGAGCCAAGCATTTGGTAAAGATTGTATGCAAAACTATCATAATTATCTATTAAAATTAACATTATTCAAAATCCTTTGTGGAGTTTTGCACCGCTTCTACCACAGCTCGGGCTTTTGCAATGCACTCTTCATATTCTTTTTCTGGCACACTATCGGCCACAATACCGGCACCGGAGCGTATATATATTTTATTGTTTTTCTTAAAACAAAGCCTAATAGCTATGCATGTATCCATATTGCCTGTAAAATCAATATAACCAATAGCTCCGCCGTATAGGCCACGCTTGTTTTGCTCAAGTTTATTAATAATTTCACAGGCTTTAATTTTAGGGGCTCCAGAAAGAGTGCCAGCAGGTAGCACAGCCTCAATGGCGTCAAGAGCGTCATGTTGCTCATTTATGGCACCGTGCACTGTGGAACCAAGGTGCATTACATGCGAATAGTGATGCACTTGCATAAAATCCCTAACTTCTACTGTGCCAAATTTACATATTTTTCCTAAATCATTACGCCCTAAATCCACCAGCATGGTGTGCTCTGCCACTTCTTTTGCATCTGCTAAAAGCTCTGCTTCAAGCTTTTGATCTTCCATGGCATTTTTGCCCCTTTTACGAGTGCCCGCAAGGGGAAAGGTATACACAGTATTATCTTGTAATTTTACCAAAGTTTCTGGTGATGCTCCAACTATTTCATTATTTTGGCTGCTTAAATAAAACATATATGGCGATGGATTTGTCATGCGTAATGTTCTATAGGTATTAAATAAACTGCCTTCAAAATTTGCTTCCATACGATTAGAGAGCACTACCTGAAATATATCTCCTTCATAAATATGTTTCTTTGCTGTTTCGACCATGTGCATATAGTCTTTTTTATCAAAGAGATAGCTAAAGTCAGAGCTAAGCTGACCAGCAAAGTTTGTGTGATATGAATCATTAATAATAAGTTTTTTTGTGATCTGAATTTCTTTGATGGCTTGTTTATAATTTTGTTCAATGTTTCCTTGTTCTATGTTATTTACAAGATAGAGCTTTTGCTTATAATTATCAAAAATAATAATTTTTTTAAAAAGCATAAGATCTAAATCATTAAAGTTTTCTACTGCGTCTTCCATATCAAGACGTAATGTAGGCTCGCTGTATTTAATAAAATCATAAGCAAAATAACCTACGAGGCCACCTGTAAAAGAAGGTAAATTTTCATAGCGTGGACTTGAATATTTTTGTAATAATTTTTTTAAATATTGCCTTGGATTAATAACATCTTTTCTTTCTCCAAGCTTATCTCTTGTAATAACCTCACCCTGCAAACAAGTAATTTCCTGACTAGGTTCGTAACCAAGAAAAGAATAACGCCCAAAGGCATGTGTATTATCCACGCTTTCAAATAAGAAGCATTGCTCAAAATGTAATTTTAAAACCTTCAATACATTAATGGGAGTTGTAAAATCCGATGGCATTTCATAAACAATAGGCACAAGACTAAATTTTTGTGCTAACTTTTTAACTTCTTCCAAACTTGGTGAAAACATTAAAATCTCCTGTAAAATAAAAAACCCCTGTTCACTTTTGCAAACAGAGGGGGAAAATATATAATCAATGACCACACCCTTCTTAAAACTTGCACAAGACTAAGTGAACTCTCCTTCTTTTAAAGTGAGCCACCAACGCCATGAAAAGCTTTGTAATAAAAATGTGTACATTGTATTTCCTTTGTCCTTGAAAATGAATTTATTGGATACTGTATACAAAGTCAAGATAAATTTTCAAATTTTTATTAAATATATCTACCTGATTATACGACAAAAAATAAATAATGCTGAAATTTATACACGAACAATATTTGC
Organism: uncultured Desulfovibrionaceae bacterium; assembly: GCA_964371195.1. GTDB lineage: Bacteria > Desulfobacterota > Desulfovibrionia > Desulfovibrionales > Desulfovibrionaceae > CAYJAD01. The sequence goes on from CAYJLD010000081.1 coordinate 6,765, forward strand.
ATTTCATTTTATTTAGTCGACGCTTGAAAAATATAATAGCATTCTAAAATAGTATAATTTTATTGGAAAATAGTAATAAAAAAATTACCAGAAATAAGAGCATGGAATGCGAATTTCTGGCAATTTTTGAAGCTCAAAGGGCCTTTTTTTGAGTGGCGGCGCAAAATAAGCCAGAATTAACTTCTGGCGTTCGCAAAGCGATATTTGGAGCGAGCGTGCCTTTTTAGAAAAATGCGTGAAACGCGTTTTTCAGTACCTACTATTTAGTGGATTTAAACAACACCTTTTACATGTTATTTAAAAAAGCACGTAGCCTCTCCATAGCCATTCGGGGGCGCCAGAAGCTTGATGTAGTGAGCATGCAGAAGGGGAGCGTTTAAAAAGAGTTCGCAGCACCCATTGTAAGGCTACATAGGAAATAATAGATTTTATTACGCACATAAGCCTTGAACACTAAAGATAAGGCTTGGTTACCTATCCTGTGGGGAAGTTATCAACTTATTGGATATTAAAAGTTTCAAATAAATCATTCATCATAACATGAAATTTAGGATTAAAGGTAAGTCTTGCATGAAAATAAGGGCTTTTTAAGTGGTTTTTATCTTCTATCCATGCACTATACCAAACAGGTTCACCCTTTTTGCAAGCTTCAATCTGAGCTTGCAAAGGGTCAGGTGCATTTCGGCATATTCTTTCAGAACCATTGATCCCATAATAAGGATTATCGGGCGTAAATAATATACCCACATGTGACATATTGCTGATACGCAATTCTGGCATGTGACTGTTAATATAACGTATTTTGTTATTTATCCTTGACCTTGTATGGCCATACCATATAAGACGACTTTGCTCATTGATAAAGCGATTATCAAAAAGCTCTTTAATGAACTGTGTATTGAGCACGCTATCATGCTCTGATAAGACCATGAAAACAGGACGAGTAAAAAACTCTTTTTCTAAGAAGTTAAGAGCTTGTTTACTGGTTCTATAATATTGAACAAATCCGTTGATGGGGACAGTATTATAGCGCACATAGTTTGTTATGTTATCAGGATTACTTTTACGCAGCCAATCATCAAAACTTGCTATCAGTGGGGTCAAAAAAAGTAGGGGTTCATTGGACTGGAAAGCGGGAGAAAAGAGCATCAATCCTTGAATATCATAGTCTTGCACTGCATAGGAGTACACAAGGTTTGCACCTGTGGAAAATCCGCCCAAATAAACTTTTTCTACATCTTTTTTTAATAATGCTACATGCTTTGCAATGAGACTTTGCCAATCTTTATAGTCAGCATGAATTAAATCAGCTGGCCTTGTACCATGTCCAGGCAAAAGTACAGTTCTGACCAAAAATCCTTTATTAGCCAGGGCCTTGGCAATATCCACAAAAGAATAAGGAGAGTCACCAAGCCCATGCACAAGCAAAACACCTCTTGATACGGCATTGTTACTCTTTGGTTTTACCTCATAAGGAAGATTTGCCCGAATTTCCTGCTCCTTGTCATCTGTCAGCATATGTCTATTGCCTCTGAGCATATGTTCTGTTTGGATAATATATTCCTCAAATGATACATATTCTTGTATGGGCATGGCTTGTGAAGGAGTAAAGAGCGGATGAGGTGTTTGCGCGGTACAGCCCGTTAAGAGCATACATACTAAGATAAAAAGTAACATGCTTCTATTTTGCAAGGCTATGTATTTGGTTGAATTCATATATAAGTTGGAATGTACTATCAAATTTATGTAATTTTGTTGTAGAAAAATCATGTTGATTCTTATTCTCATTTATTGTGTTATTTATTAGTTGTAGAGTTAGAATATGTCGCAAATACATGATAATACAAGCAGCTATAAAAAGGGCTACTCTACTTATCCAAACCGTGCCAAGCGTATGAATATACAGGGCAAGGGAGTGGTGCAACTGGTAGTCGATACTTCTGGTAATCCTAAATCTCTCTTTGTGGTTTAAGCTTAACCGCAAGGCTATTTTGAAGATGCTACCCTCGTTGCCGCTGAGAAAATACGTTTTATTCCCGGCAAGATTAAGGGTAAGACTGTTAATACCTTAGTTCATGTCGCTTTTGTTTTTAGATTACGCTAACATTATACTTTGTCGGTGCTTATAAAAGAACCTAACCAACTTCAATTGGGTTTAGTCACTTAAAACGACTTCTTATATTGCACGTATTGAAGGTGGGAAGTGTGAGTCAAGCTTTCAACGGTGATACGCCTTGCCAGAGCATTGAATATTTCACCAATAAATTTAACATAGTAATTCCTTGAACTCTTTTCTTACGCCACACAAGCAGGGTTTGTTAAAACAAAGCGCTCATCCGCATTTTTTTCGCCCCATTCACACATAAGCTCAAGAATAGGCATAAGCGTTAATCCTTTTTCTGTGATAGAATATTCCACTCTGGGGGGTATTTCGTTAAAGCTTTGGCGCAAAATGAGACCGTCAACTTCTAATTCCCTTAATTGATTGGTTAAAGTTTTTTGTGAAATGCCTGTGACTTCTCGCATAAGGTCTTTAAAGCGT
>CAYJLD010000082.1:0-9291 GCA_964371195.1 uncultured Desulfovibrionaceae bacterium
GCTTGCCGGCTTCAATTTTAGAAAAATCTAAAATATCGTTGATGATGCGTAAAAGGCTTTCAGCAGAATAGATAATTTTGTCTACATAAAACCTTTGTTGCTCTTGCATTTGAGTAGGGGCCAGTAGATGTAATAAACCTAGAATACCATTCATAGGCGTACGAATTTCATGACTCATATTAGCCAAGAATTCACTTTTAATGCGTGAGTTTTTTTCTGCTTCGTCACGTGCTACGGTAAGCTTAAGGTGATTGTCAGCAAGTTCTGTCATCATAGCTTTTTGTATACTCACATCATTAAGATAGCTTATGACTTTTGCTTCTCCGTTAATAATAAGCTTTTTTAAGGTGATTTCTACAGGGAAGGCTCGGTTATGCTTAATATTATAGAGTTCACCTTCGTCATAAGCATATCCTGTTGTAAAGGCCTCAGTAAATCGCTGGTGAAAGACATGCGCCATAATTCGCCCGTCTTTTTGTTTTTCAGGTATTACTCTATGGAAGTTTTCGAAGTACTCTTTTCTAGATTCAAAGCCATATAGAGAAAGGGTAGCTAAATTGCACTGAACAGGTTTAGGGGTTTTGTCCCAAATATTAATGGCATAAGGAGCAGAGTCTAGGATATTATTAATATCGGCAAGCCTTTGCTCTGATTTTTTAATGCTTTCTTTTACTTCGCGCAAATCTTTATAATAAACTAGGACTATGTCTTCATCACCATTTTTTGCACGCACAATCTTGGTTTCTATGGGGACATCCCTTCCTTGAATATCCACATACATCCATTCAAAACGTGCTTCACCATGTTCAAAAACTTCTTTCAAGTATTTAGCAATAAGGTCTTTGGAGCGTATACCATTGGGTTGGAATTCTGGAGTAAAGGAGTGGAAGTTTTGTATATATTCTTCTTTACTTTTAGCACCAAAAAGATGCAGTGTTGCATCATTGCAATCTAAAACTTTTAGGTCTTTACTCCATAAATCAACACCAATGGGAAGGTGTTTCAGTAATAGCTCCATACGTTCATGGCAGTTGATGGTATTATTAGTAGATGGAATGGGAGTTAGTGTGCACATCAAATACTGCTTATTTTCACACTCAACACGCGTAAAGTTTATATTGGTGATGATTTCTTTGGCATTGCTGTCTATAAAAACAAAAGTGCCCTGTGCTTGGCCTTCTTGAAATGCAAAACGCATATATTCGCGCAAAACATCGGCAGAAAGTTTTTGGCTAGGTTGCCGCTTAGGGTATAATTCTTGATGACTGTTTTTATACGTAGCTATATCTGATATATTGAACAAGTCGAGATAAGCTTTATTACAATAAATATTTTCATAATTTTCATTCCAGCAGCTTATGCATTGCGCAGCGTAGTCAAGAAGAGCATATGCAAGTTGTGGCGAACTTGAAGAAGAGTTTGGTGACGTAGTCATGTATATACCTGGTTGTATTTTAAAAAGAACTATATATCAGCGAAGATATTTTAAGGATATTTTGGTGAGCAACATTCATTTTTAGGACAGATAATACTTTAAGCTCACTTTGGCAATACTTAACAGCAAATTAATTTTGCATTTAAAATACTTGTATAAAATCTTAAAAAATACTTCTGCGCCGCGTAAAATGAGCCAGAACTAGTTTGTGGCGTTCGCGAGACGACATTTAGACGGGTGCCTTTTTTGAAAAATACGTGGAAACGCGTTTTCAAGATCGACTAAATAGTTAAGTTTTCACCAGCCAATTTTAAGCATATTATTTATATGTTTTTAAGTCCGCTACAATTATTCAGTAAATAAGCGTAAATAATTTCCATAAAGTCTTGTGGAAATTCTGGAAAAATCATCAAATTCAGCACCTAGCTCAAGCCCAGGTACAATAGCTCTTAATACTGGGAATTCTAAACCTTCTTGAGTTATCTCTACATATAAAGGCCTATGCCCATGCTGTATTAAAACATCTTCGAGCAAGGCCAGATTTTGTGTAGGTGACTTTAAGGTATAATCGGGCAAGTCTTCTAAAAATCTCTCCTCCAAACCAGCTAAAGCCGGACCAGAAGTAGGTCCATGTGGATAAGGGTAGGGCACCTCGGTTAAAGCGGAGATAGCCGCTCTTGCACCATTTAAGTTAGCTCCAGTGGCGCGTATTACCTCACCGCGTGTATCCATTACAAAGGCTTGATAGCATGGTATGCCAAATTCTGTGGTTAGGTCTAAAAATTGTACATTGATGCCACGAGCTGCATAGTCATCTAGCAGGGCTTGCATACGTTCATCTTTTGAGCGTAAGATAAAGCAATGATTGCGCGTATAGGGCATTGTAGCCTCAGCGTCACGCTCAATAATTTCTGTTAAAGCCGCAAGTTTAGCCTCAGCTAAGGTATTGCCTGTGGCAAGTCCTGTAGAGCCAGGGTTCATAAATATCGATGGCTCATCTAAATTACAAAATAAGTATACAGCTTGAATGGGTACCAATATGGTTTGTTTTGTGTAAGCTTCTTCTGCTTCCATCCAATAAAGCTTTGCATCGGTATATGGTACTTCCAACGGCAATTGATTGGGATCAAGAGCTGGTGTTTGTTGTTTTACAAGGTCAGGATACGATGCTTTAAAAAGTGGCGTGGGTCGTGTTAGTCCAAGAACTTGATCATCTTTAACACTAGCATAGGCTGAGGCACGTTCAATCATTTCCATAGCATATGATGCTCTAGCATCGGCTAAAGAAAGCCCTCGTCCATAAGTAGTACCTTGTCCTTCAACATTAAAACTATGTCGTCCTTGCTCAACACTTAGGCGTACTTTCCAATTGCGCAATAAAGCAATGGGTGAAAGAGATGCCTCATGGCGCATTTCCATGCCATCTAGTATATCATTTTCCACTAAAATAGTCAGGGCTTGTTGGGCTGTTTGTTGGGCTGGCGGCCTTGACCAAGTGCTACCTTCTTTAGCTTGATGTAGAGAAAAAATATTTTTAATATCAATGTGTTTTAACTTTGGAGCTGAGCTGTAAAGAGGTGAAAGACCATCTTCACTAAGCTCTTCGGGGTGAGGTAGTTTGTGATGGCGCAAAATATTATCTGCAAAAACCTTACTCCAAGCACGCTGCAAGTCTTTTTGTTCCAAACATTGCCAAGCTAAATGAGGTAGGGGAGTATATGATAGGGCCTTGGTATAATCCTCATCTGAAAACATATCCCCAAGTTTTGCAAGACTTGGTCTAAGCATTGCGCATTCTAATAATAAACTTGTTAAGACTTGCGCTATGGGGCCTTGTTCATTGATTAATGATGTAAGTCTATTGGTAATATCTTCATAGGTCATGGACATGAGTTTGCGTAAAATATATTGATGTAAAAAATCATCCAATGGTGATTTTGCTAAAATTTTGAGACCTTGCTCTATATCCAAGGCTGGGTCGGGCTCACATGAAAAATAACCAGTAGTGGCTTCAGTGCTACTATGCTTATAAATATATTTTAGGCTCATAATTACTCACTATAACTAAAATTATGCAAATGCTGTATTGAATAAAAAAGGACAGGCTAATGCATACGTCAGCCTGTCCTTTGAGTTCTTTAATGGTGTGCCAATGATAGCACAGCAATCTTAACGCTTGGAGTATTGATACCTTGCGCGAGCAGCACGTAGGCCGTACTTTTTACGCTCTTTCTTACGAGCATCGCGTGTAAGCAAGCCAGCGCGCTTTAGTTGACTGCGTAATTCAGCATCAACTGAGAGCAGAGCTCTTGAAATACCGTGGCGCACAGCTTGAGCTTGACCAGCAACTCCACCACCCTTTACATTAACCCTAACATCAATTTTTTCAAATGTTTTGGTTAATACAAGCGGTTGACGAATAATCATTTGCAAGGTTTTGCGTGGGAAATATTCTTCATAGGGGCGACCATTAATTACAATATTGCCACTACCAGCATAAAGACGAGTGCGTGCAGTTGCCGTTTTGCGGCGACCAGTACCATAATCAAAATGTTTAGACATAATATCTCCTCACCCCATTAATAAGGGAAGCTAAGGGGTTTGGGGTTTTGAGCTGTGTGTGGATGATCTTGGCCAGCATAGACCTTAAGCTTTTTAAGCATGGCACGTCCCAAACGATTTTTTGGTAGCATACCTTTAACAGCATTCATAATGGCAAGCTCAGGTTTTTTAACTAATACATCCTTAAGGACAGTAGTTTTAAGCCCGCCCACATAACCAGAATAGCGATAGTATTTTTTATCATCAAGCTTTTTGCCAGTAACGCGAATTTTTTCGCAGTTTACCACAATAATAAAATCACCATTATCCATATGTGGTGCGAATTCAGGCTTATGCTTTCCGCGCAAACGGTGCGCAATTTGTGAAGCTAAGCGACCAAGCACCTGATCTTTTGCATCAACCACAAACCATTCGCGCTTGATGTCATTGGGTGTAGGACTAAAAGTTTTCATGCAAAATAACTCCTTGCAAATCAAAAAAAGCTCCGTAATTCAAAATAAGTAATATGTCAAGTAAAGCCTAATGCAATCTCATTGACACATCAAGGAGCCATAGCCGAAGGAGAGTACACAAAGACTAACTATATGCCAAGCATTTTTTTTATTTTTTTTAAATTATATGTAACATATTGAATTGTATGTTGTATATAATGGCATCAACTATGTAGTTTTTTGTAAATATACTCAGCATTTTGTTTTTGTAAAAACAATATACGCCATGTATAGCAAATAGCTCCAAAAATTAAGGCTAAAATAAAGCTAATCCAAAAGCCTTGTGCGCCTTGGGCTGCGCCTAAAAAGTCTGTACGGCTAAGCACAATACCAAGTGGAAAGCCAATAACCCAATAGGCAATAAAACAAATAAAAAATATAACCTTGGTATCATTATAACCACGTAAAATACCAATGCCAACAATTTGTAAGGCGTCAACCAATTGGAATGCCGCTGCAAAAAGTAATAAATGCATGGCAATATTTAGTACTTCTAATTCACTGGTGTAGGTAAGGGCAATACTTTCTCTAAAAATAAGTACACCAATAGAGCTTAATGTAGAAAAGAAAATTCCTAGGGTAATGGCAGTCCAAGCCACTAGGCGTGCGTGGGTGCGTTGGCCTGCACCTAGGCAGTAACCTACTCTTATGGTTGAGGTAATACTAATAGATAGCGGTAGAATAAAGAGCATGCCAGCCACATTCATAGCCACCTGATGACCAGCCACCATGATGGTTCCAAGAGGTGCAAGCACTAAGGCTGAGGCTGCAAAAAGGGAAATTTCAAAAAGCATTGCTAAGGCTCCGGGTAAGCCAATTCTAAATACTCGCCATATATCTTGCCAAGCTACGCGTTTTTCATCATGTTTAGGTAAAAAGAGCGGTAAAAATAAATTATATGCTTTATTTTTTTTGTCGTAACGTACAAATATCACCATACATATGGCCATAAACCAAAAACAAATTGCAGTGGCTATGCCACAACCCACTGCCCCTAGGGCTGGCATACCAAATTTACCGTATATTAAAATGTAATTTATTGGTATATTTAATAAAAGTGCAAGGATTGATATGACCATAGCCGGACGGGTGCGTGAAAAACCTTCTAAAAAGCTTCGCACATTGATAAAAAGAAATAAGCCTGGTAATCCCCATAGAATTGCTTGTAAGTAGCCGCTTGATAATTTAGATAAATTATCCTCTAGCCCGAATAGATGCATTTGCAAGGAAAGTGCATAAAAAATTAACATGAGTGGTAGGGCTAAAAGTAAGGAACACCAGATCCCTTGACGTAAAATATGTGGAGTTTCGTTTGCTTTTCCCTCGCCTACAAGCTGGGCAGAAAATGGTGTTAAAACAAGTAATATGCCTACACCAAATAGAGAAATGGGGTGCCAAACTGAACTAGAAACCGCCACTGCAGCCATATCTACAGCACTTGCTTGCCCAGTCATAACTGTGTCCGCAAAGGTCATACCAGTACTGGCTAATTGTGCAATATACACCGGTACACCAAGCTTTAAGAGACGCTTAGCCTCGTGAGGTGAAAAAAAAGAAGAGTAAAATCTGCGCATATTATTTATTTTTAGCTATGATTAATGATAAGTATGGTGGTACATTTTCAATTTTATTTAAATCAAAATGTACCTGCTCTTCATTTAGGCCTATGTGCGAAGCAAGTAAACTGTTTTGTATGATATCAGCATTTTGCAGGGCCTGTAAAATGGTTGGGAAATTTTTATACGCTTTAAGAATAACAGTGTTATCTGCCATTTCAAGCCCTTTATCTAATTTTTTTTCATCATTAATACCAGGTAAAATTAATAAATTTTCATGCCCTTCGCATAGTATTGTACCAGTACTTGCAGCAGCAGCTTGAAATGAAGTAATACCAGAAATAATTTCAATTTTAACATGATTATTATTTTCTTTAATGGTGCGCATAAGATATGCAAATGTACTATAAATAAGCGGATCACCAAGTGTGATAAAGGCACAATTTTTACCTTGCTCTAGCAACTTCAGACTGCGTTTAGCTGCTTTTTCCCAAGCAGATTTAAGTATACTTTTATCATGAGTCATAGGAAATTCTAGCCGTTCAATATTTGCATTAGCATGCACGTGCGGCATGGCTATATCAAGAGCTGTAGAATAATTATTACGTGGTGAAGCTGCCGCTAAGACCACATCCACCTGACTTAAAATTTTTGCAGCTTTTAAGGTAAGCAAGTCTGGGTCACCAGGGCCCACACCTATGCCATATAATTTTCCATACATATTAGTTAAGCTCCAAATCAAAATTTACTTTAGGGTGCAACCACTTGGCAAGGTTTTCAGCCGCATCAATGGCTCTTGGACCAGGTCTGGTAAAAGCAAGGTGGTCAACCATTAAGACCCGTCCATTTTTTACGGCTGATAAAGCAGCAAGTTTTGGTCGCATATCAAGCGGTCTAGGCTCTGGGTTTAGCGGTCCCACTTGAATAATATAGGCATCAGGATTTTTATCAATGACTTCTTCTTCGTTGATACGAAGCTCCTGCCCTGATAAACTAATGACATTACGCCCACCGGCAATTTGTATAATATCTGTTGTAATATTATCTGTTCCAGCGGCCAATAAGTTGGGATAGCGTATTTCATAAAAAACACGCACTCTTTTTTCATCCTGCAAGATACGCCTTAAATCTCCAAGTCGATTTTGATATCTTTTTACAAGAGTTTCAGCTTCTTTTTCATGCCCAGTTACTTGCCCTAATTTTTGGATAACATTAAACATATCATCAAAACCATCCATATGGAACATCAGCACAGGTAAATTATGACCGCGCAAGCCAAGGGCTAGGCTTTGTGCATCTTCGCGCCCCATGAATTGAATAATGACATCTGGCTTTAGGGAGAGTATAAATTCAATGTTTGGTCGCAAATGCGTGCCAACAGCTGGTAAGTGCTTGAGTTCATTAATAGCTATGTCTTGAGCTGTGCGCCCCACTAATAGATCTTTAAGACCAAGGGCTAGCATGAGCTCATTAAAGGCTCCATATAAGGCTAGAACACGTTTAGCTGGCTTTTGTAAAGTCAATTCGTATCCAGTGTCATCAACTACTTTGACTTGTTGACTTGTATTAGCAGTTGGTACAGCTTGAGCTGCAAAAACCACGCTGCCATTTAATAAACAATGAACAATCAAAGTTAAGACCAAGGTCATGCTAAGCAAAAATCTTGGTGAATATTTTTTTTGTATAAAGTGTAACATATTAATACCTTGAAGCGATTTAATATATTGAGTAAACTCTTGCTCAAAATAAAGCCCCCAAAAAATGGGGGTAAATATTTATTTACCTCCGTAGTAAAATCCCGTTACTACAGGTGTTTATGCACTACAAAATGCATATATATTTTATGGCAGGTCTTCCGGCTCAATCCCCAAGTTTTCGTCCTTCCCGTTACCAGTGGCACACACGAATGCTCGCGGAAAACAAGGTTATGGATTTTACGGCGGCGGGTCCGCTCTTGCTTTACACAAGATTCCCATTTAAGTCTAAAAGACACCATATTAAACAGGTCGTCACCCTACGGGGTATGGTTATTTATGTCAAGGTGAGTTGATAAAGATATTTTAATAAAATAAAATATTGTAATTTATATGATTTTAATGGTTGCTGATGTCTTGCAGTCGTTCAATGATGCCTTGAATTGCGCGCACTATGGCTTGCTTTCGTACCTCTTCGCGATTTCCCTTAAAATGAAATAGCCTTGCTGATTCAACTCCTTGCACGCTAAAGCCAATCCAAACTGTTCCTACGGGTTTTTCCTTGGTGCCGCCGTCTGGTCCGGCAATGCCAGAAATACTTATGCCAATGGAAGTTTGTAAACGCTGGCAAACACCTTTTGCCATTTGCATAACACAAGCCCCGCTTACAGCTCCGTATAGTTCTAAGAGATTTTCTGATACGTCAAGTTGTGACATTTTAACGCTATTGTCGTAGGCCACAATACTGCCCACAAACCAAGCTGATGAGCCCGCAATGGAGGTAAAAGTAGCTCCTAATAGTCCGCCAGTGCAAGATTCTGCTGTGGCTAGGTTTAATGATTTTTGTCTTAAATCATGGCCTAAGGCTTGTAATGCTTTTTCGAGGGCAGGTGGAATGTTTAGGAGTGGAAGCATAGGCGTTTTCTCCTGTTAAATAATTACATTAACCATTCTAGGATAATATGTGCTTAATAACAAGTAAAGATTATTGAAAGCAATTTATTAAAATAAAAACAGTATCTTATCTGCGTTCAGTGTGCACAATAAGATAATTCATAGATAATATACTTATTTTGTAAACAAATAGCAACAAATCTATGCCTTAGCGACAGGTCATTCCGATTTGTAATTCATTTGTTTTTATGATTTTTGTGATAAGATTTAAGTTTTTATACTGTAATCTATGTTCTTGCGTAGCATGTTTTCATACTTTATTTTGCCTGCTCCGCAGCGGGCAAAGGGGATGGGGGTGCGTTGCACTACCCCCGTTCCCCTTTTGCAATCCCTCTCCCCCTGCCTGCATTCGGCTATAGCCAATCCCTTTGTAGCTGTTTTCACTTTGTTCAAACGAGCTACTACGGGGCATGGGTAGCCACGGTCTACCCATGCGGCATAGCACGAATGGTCAAAAAGAAACAGACCCACTACCAGTACGCCTATTTATTGAGGGCGATATTGCCAAATCAGCTTTGGCAATGTACTATCTGATTCACTACCAAAGCTATTTATACCCCAAGGATTTGCTGGAGGCATGACTGACCGCTCTGCTCTCT
>CAYJLD010000083.1:0-9235 GCA_964371195.1 uncultured Desulfovibrionaceae bacterium
CTTTACAAAAAGGTATGCGCTCCATGGAGCTTGGTTATACTGGTCTTGGTTTTGGCTTTCGTAACAGCTTAGCTGATAAAGAAAGTGTACTTGCATCATTACGCAAACCCAATTCGCGCCGCATCCTTGCCTTGCGCGAAGCTGTGCGCCTTGGTCTTTCTGATGCAGAAATTTTTGAAGCCTCAAGCTTTGACCCTTGGTATACAAGACAAATTCGTGATATTGTGAATATGGAAAAAAGCCTTCTTGACTTTGGCCTTGCCAATGATATGACGGCTGGCAATGCTGAATTAGCTGTTGTTTTACGCGAAGCTAAGGAATATGGCTTTTCAGATCGTCAATTGGCTGAAATGTGGAAGAGACCAGAAAATGACATTAGCCGTTTGCGCAAAGAGCTTAATATCACACCTTCATATTATTTAGTTGATACTTGCGCGGCTGAATTTGAAGCCTATACACCGTATTTTTATTCCACCTATGAATCCACTCAAGAAATGGATTTATCTGAACGCAAAAAGGTAATCATTTTAGGTGGTGGGCCTAATCGTATTGGGCAGGGCATTGAGTTTGACTATTGCTGCTGCCATGCATCCTTTGCTCTTAAAGATGCTGGGGTCATGTCCATCATGGTAAATTCAAACCCTGAAACCGTATCTACTGACTATGATACATCGGATAGACTTTATTTTGAGCCGCTTACTTTTGAAGATGTTATGCATATTGTGGATATAGAAAAGCCCTTTGGGGTCATAATACAATTTGGCGGACAAACTCCATTAAACTTAGCTGTACCACTTATGCGTGCTGGTGTACCCATCTTGGGAACTTCACCAGATGCCATTGACCGCGCAGAAGATCGCGAGCGCTTCCAAGCTCTTATACAAAAACTTGGTCTTCGTCAGCCACCTAATGGCATTGCAATGAACTTAAAGGAAGCTCAAAAAATTGCAGAAAAAATCGAATATCCCGTGGTAGTGCGCCCAAGCTATGTGCTTGGAGGGCGTGCCATGGCTATAGTATATGATAGTGAAGAGTTAGCTGAATACTTTACAAATCATGTGCCAGAAGACTTAGAACATCCTATTTTAATTGATAAATTCTTAGAACATGCCATTGAGGTAGATGTTGATGCTCTCTCCGATGGAGAAGAAGTGTATATAGCTGGCATCATGGAACATATTGAAGAAGCTGGTATTCACTCCGGTGATTCAGCTTGTGTACTTCCTTCATATTCACTTTCCTATGATCACGTGGCTGATATTGCTTTGCAAGCTGAAGCATTAGCTAGAGAGCTTCGTGTGGTTGGACTTATGAATATACAATTTGCCATTAAAGATGATAATATTTTTATTCTTGAGGTTAATCCACGAGCTTCGCGCACGGCTCCATTTGTTGCCAAGGCAACAGGTGTACCCCTACCTTATTTGGCAACCCAAGTTATGCTTGGTAAAACCTTAGAAGAACTTGATCCTTGGGCCATGCGTCGCGGTGGGTTTTTCTGTGTTAAAGAAGCAGTTTTTCCCTTTAATCGCTTTACAGGTGTTGATGTACTTCTTGGACCAGAAATGCGTTCCACTGGTGAAGTAATGGGCATGGGGCCAACTTTTGAAGAAGCCTTTTTCAAAAGTCAGCTTGCCGCTGGTCAAACCTTACCTAAGAAGGGCAAGATATTTATCTCAGTAAATGATCGTGATAAACCATTACTCCTTGATGTGGCTAAAATGTTTGCCGAAAAGGGCTTTGAACTTGTGGCTACACGTGGAACTGCTCAATTATTAGAAAAGGCCGGACTTAGCGTACAAACTGTGCTAAAAGTTTATGAAGGACGCCCAAATATTGTAGATTTATTAAAAAATAATGAAATTGCCATGGTTGTTAATACAGCTTCTGGCAAACTTACTGCACAAGACTCCAAAGCTATACGCCGCACAGCTTTAGCCTTTGGGATACCTTATTGTACAACACTTTCTGGAGCTCGCGCTACAGCACGTGCCATTAAAGCAAGTCTTGATGGAGAAATACATGTGGAAAGTTTACAAGAATACTATGCCAGAGCGTAAATAGTAAAAATCTGCAATTATAATTAAAAGAGTATATTATGAAAGCATTACTTGTTTTAGAAGATGGCTTTAACCTCACAGGAAAATCCTTTACTGGAGCCATTGATAGTGGCGGAGAGGTTATTTTTAATACTGGTATGACCGGATATCAAGAATTACTCACTGACCCATCTTATTGTGGGCAAATGGTATGTATGACCTATCCGCTCATCGGAAATTATGGCATAAATGTCGAAGATATGGAGTCACAAGGCCTGCATTTGTCAGCACTTTTAGTAAAAGAATGCTGTAAGGAACCATCAAATTGGCGCTCTACCATGTCTTTACCTGAATTTTTGATGCAAAATAATATACCAGGAGTTGAGGGCCTTGATACCCGCGCCCTAACTCGGCATATACGTATTAATGGAGCCATGCGCGGTGTAATTTCAACCACTTGTCTTGATGTGGAAGAATTAAAACAACGTGCTTTAGCCATGCCATCTATGGTAGGGCAAAACCTTGTGGACCGTGTTGCGCCCAAAGAGCCATACATTTGGACTGGCAATGGCATCACTAAAGCCAATCTTGCAAGTGATGGTGGCTATACATGGCAAAATAAAGGCCTGCGCCTAGTGGTATATGATTATGGGATTAAGTGGAATATCCTACGTATACTAGAGAAGCAAGGATTTGATATGCTTGTAGTTCCACCTAATTTTAGTGCTTCGGCCGTTAAGGCTACTGATGCTGAAGCAGTATTTTTGTCCAATGGCCCAGGCGATCCAGATGTATTACAAAAAGAAATTGATATTGTAAAAGAGCTAACCAAATCTTACCCCATGGCTGGTATTTGCTTAGGGCATCAATTATTAGGACGTGCCCTTGGTGGTAGCATAACCAAACTTAAATTTGGTCATCATGGTTGTAATCATCCAGTTAAAGACCTAACTACCGGTCATGTAGAAATATCTTCTCAAAATCATGGTTTTTGTGTGGACCTTAGCAATGTAGCCGATGTGGAAATTACCCATATTAATCTCAATGATAATACCTTGGAGGGCTTTGCACATAAAAAGCTACCTATATTTGCTGTGCAACATCACCCTGAAGCTGCTCCAGGGCCAGTAGAAAGTCGTTATATTTTTGCTCGCTTTAGAAATATGATTAATAAAACATTAGGTAAATAATTATTAATTTTTATGGGGGAAAGACTTTTTTGGAGGGAAGGGAAATCCTTTTTTCGAAGAAAAGGTTTTTCCCTCTCCTCCTAACTCCACATCCGTTTTTCAAATACTTTAATGGCGGCTAAATTTTCGCTTTGTTATGTAATGCTTGCCGCTATATAATTTTTATTAACTAAAACTAAAAAAGGTTATATTATGGCTATTTATATTTCTGGTTCCATGGCATTTGATCGCATCATGACATTTCAGGGTTATTTCAAAGATGCTCTTGTTCAGGACAAGTTACACATGATAAGTATTAGTTTCATGGTGGATCGCATGGAGGAAAAGTTTGGAGGTTGTGCTGGAAATATTGCTTATAGCTTAGCTTTGTTAGGTGAGGCTCCCTTGGTTTTGTCTTGCGTTGGTCGCGATTTTGGTTTTTATGCTGAACACATGCAAACCTTGGGTTTACCACTAGATGGCATTGTGCAAGACGATGAATTGTTTACAGCATTATGTTATATAACTACAGATTTAGATAATAATCAAATTACAGGCTTTTATCCTGGCGCTATGAGTTTGCCATGCAAGTATGACTTTCCACACTTGGACAGTGATAAAGATATAGCTATAGTTTCACCTGGCAACATGAGCGATATGAAGTCCTTATCTCTATATTTTCAAAATAATGCAGTACCGTATATTTATGATCCAGGCCAACAAATTCCAGTGATCGAGGCAGAAGATTTATTAACTGGTATGGCTGGTGCTTATATTGTTACCATGAATGATTATGAATTAGAGATGGTTTGTAAAAAAACCGGTAAGACTGTGGCTGAAATACAGGAAATGCCTAAATATTTTATTATTACACATGGTGCTAAGGGTGCTGTGGTCATGGGTGAAGGTAGGCGTGAAGAAGTTGCGTCTGTTAATGTCAACAAGGTTGTGGATCCTACCGGAGCCGGTGATGCCCACCGTGCTGGTTTAATTAAGGGTTTATATGCAGGTTTGGATGTTTTTGAGGCAGCTAAAGTGGGTTCAACAGCAGCAAGCTTTGCAATTGAACAATTTGGCACCCAATTGCATAAATATAGTAAGGATGAATTTTTACAATGCTATGTATCTGCTTTTGGTGCACCGTCAAAGCCTTTGTGGTAGACATTTAGTTTTTTGGATTTACCTATTATGCTTGATCATTCAAAAAATATTCCTGATTCTGACGAGCTTAAATTTATGCAAAGCCTTGTACGTGAACTTGAGCAGCATAATTATAACTATCATACCTTAGATGCGCCTAGTATTTCTGATGCAGAATTTGATGAATTGTTTAAAACTTTGCAGGAATGGGAGGCTAGATTTCCTAATTATCGTTTGCCCAATTCGCCTACAAGCAGGGTAGGGGGACTATTATTAAAGGAACTTGAAAAGCGTGCACATAGTCTAACTATGTATGGGCTTGATAATGTGTTTGATGCCAAACAGTGGGATGACTGGGTGTTGAAGATGCAACGGGCTTTGCCCGAAGCTGGTTTAGAGTTTTGGTGTGATCCTAAGCTTGATGGTTTAGCGGTAGAGATTGTGTATGAACATGGGGAGCTTGTGCAGGCTTTAACTCGTGGTGATGGTGAAATTGGTGAAGAGGTTACTGAAACCATAAGAACCATTAAAAATATACCCTTACGCATTGCTACATCTAGTAAACTAGCCATACCAAGGCTTTTAGAGGTGCGGGGTGAAGTTGTTATTTGTAAGGCGGATTTTGCGAACTTAAATGCAAAGCAGGCCAAAGCAAATGAAAAAGTTTTTGCTAATCCGCGTAATGCTGCTGCTGGTGCTGTGCGCCAACTTGATACCAAGGTGGCAGCTTCAAGACCGTTAAGTTTTTTTGCTTATGGGGTAGGGCAGGTAGATTTTGAGGATACTTTTTCTTGGCACAAACATAGTGAATTGATGCAAAGCTTGGCAAATTTTGGTTTTGCAATTCCACCTAAGGGTATAATTTGCACCTCCAAGGCTATGGTGATGGATTATGCTAAGGATGTGCAGGAAAATCGAGAAAGTTTCCCCATGGAAATTGATGGATTAGTTATTAAACATAATGACTTAGAGGCACAAAGTGCTTTAGGTTTTACGGCACGTGCCCCACGCTTTGCAGTGGCGTACAAATTCCCGGCCATGCAGGCAATGACTAAGCTTTTAGATATTGACATACAAGTGGGCCGCACTGGAGTGTTAACACCAGTGGCTGTGCTTGAGCCAGTGAATGTGGGTGGGGTAATAGTATCAAGAGCCACCTTGCATAATGAAGATGAAATCCGCGCCAAGGATGTGCGTGTGGGTGATACAGTAATTGTGCAAAGGGCTGGAGATGTAATTCCTGAGGTGGTTGGTCCTGTACTTGAGCAGAGATTACAAGGGGCTAGAGAGTACGTTTTCCCGCATAGTTGCCCAGTTTGTGATGAATTAGCCCAGCGCGAACAAGGTCAGGCTGCATGGCGTTGTGTTAATGTGTCTTGTCCGGCTGTGCGCATGCAAAGTATTAAACATTTTGTTTCTAAGGCTGGGCTTGATATTCAAGGTGTCGGTCAAAAATGGATTGAACAATTAGTTAAGGCTGAGCGTGTCCAAACTGTAGTGGATTTATTTACCTTATCAGTAGACGACTTACTTGAATTTGAGCGCATGGGTGAAGTTTTAGCTAAGAAATTTGTAGCTGCCTTTATTAAGGCTAAGCAAGATGCAAGTTTAGCACGCTTTATAAGTGCTCTTGGTATTAGGCATGTGGGTGAGCAGACAGCGCGTATGCTGGCTAAGCATCATAAAAATATGCAAGCACTTAGTCAGTCAAGTTTAGATGAACTTATGTCTTTGCCTGACGTTGGGCCGGAGGTGGCGGCTTCTATTAGGGCTTTTTTTGAAAGTGAGAGTAATGAAACCTTACTGAAAAATCTGCGTTTACTTGGACTCGACCCTCAGGCTGGTGATGAAAATAGACCAAATACAGCCTTGGGCGGTAAAAAGATCTTATTTACCGGAACGTTGTCTATGTCTCGTACTAAGGCTACATCCATGGCAGTAACAGCTGGTGCTGAGGTGGTTAGTGCAGTGAGTAAAAAACTAGATTACTTAGTTGCTGGCGAAGCAGCAGGTAGTAAGCTTGAGAAGGCCCAAAAATTGGGTATTAATATTATTCATGAACTGGATTTTATAGCCCTTTGCCATAGCCAAATGGAAGTTGATGCTCAAGTGCAATCAGCTGTAAAAGCTACAAAGGAAGTATCTTTTTCAAAAAAAGAGCAAGGTAGTCTGCTTTCAGAGTGCTGACAAAGTCAGCACGACCGACAAATCAAGAGTAGGCGCAATTTACTTGCGCCGTTAAGCGATTGATTTTCGTGCCTTACTGCCAAGGCAGCTTGCCTGCCTTAGGCGGCACAAACACCCCATAGGGGGTTGTCATCAAAATGAGAGCAAGGTAGTCTGCTTTAACAAACTTAATTTATAGAAAAAGGAATTGTTATGTCAACACCAGTAATTATTTCAGGTGCATGTGGTAGAATGGGCAAGACTTTAGTAGAGCTTGTACAAGCTAGCAATAGCTTTACTTTAGCAGGCTTGTTGGAACACAAGGATTATGTTCACTTGCTTGGGGCATATGATTGCCCTGTGTCCGCGCAGCCCGAGGAGGTTTTAGACCAAGCTAAGGGTGCAGTAATTATTGACTTTACCTCACCTACCTCATCCTTGGACATGGCAAATATTGCAGCAAAATTTAAAAATCCTTTAGTCATTGGCACCACCGGATTAAATGAACAACAAAAGGTAGAACTTGCAGAATTAGCAATGCAAAGTCCTATTTTTTGGGCCCCTAACATGTGTATTGGGATTAATGTTTTATTAAAGATTTTGCCTGAGCTTACTAAGATGCTTGGTGAAGATTATGATATTGAGATGGTTGAGTTGCATCATAATCTGAAAAAAGACTCTCCTAGCGGTACTGCTTTAAAGTTGGCTGAATGCCTTGCAAATGCACGGGATTGGCCATTAGATGAGGTAGCTTGCTATCATCGTGAGGGCATTATTGGGGAGCGCCCCAAAAAGGAAATTGGTATGCAAACAGTTCGTGGTGGTGATGTGGTTGGGGTGCACACCATGTATTTTATGGGTCCAGGAGAGCGTATTGAGGTTACACATCAATCTCACTCAAGACAAACATTTGCTCAAGGAGCATTAAGGGCCGCTAAATGGCTTTCCACAAAGGCTGCAGGAAAGTTATACAATATGCAAGATATTTTCTAGATTTTTTATTGTATTTTTTTTAACACTTGTGTAGCATGAGCTGAACGGGACATATCATTGTAATTTTTTGGGCTCAAATTTGAGTGAAAAAGTTAATATATGTTCTAATTAGTGTATTTTTATGGCTAGTTACTGAATTTGAGTGTGTACTCTTATCAGTTTTTGTTATTTTGAGTTGAACTATGCCTTTTGATAGAACTGTTCTATTTTTTATAAATGGAGTTAAGCATGCCACAAGTTGCAGCGCGTATTAGTAGTGATCAAGAGCGTTGGCTCAAGGATTATTTTCGGACCAAGAGTGCTGGTGCAGAGTTTATATTGCCATGGGCTGTGGATACGTTTTTTAGAGCTATTTCAACTATTAAGGGTACATTTAGTCCGGGTGAGTTAAAAACCATTCTGGAAGCTCATAAAGATTTGAAATTATTGCCTGATCATACACGTTTGTCATATTTACATTTGCGTGTAATGGATGCTTGTGATGTGAATGATATTCATCTAAAGCATGGTGCTGCTAAGGCGCATCTTGAAACCAAGATAAAGCGTCTTGATGATACTCAGGCTACAGCTTTAATGGTATGGGCATCAGCTTTTTGGGTGAGCAAAAATTGCTCTGCTGATAGTATGGATGACTATATTAAAGCATATTAATTGTTAATTACTTTTTAAGTGCTTTGTACAATATTTTTAGCCAGGTATTGTGATTACCTGGCTAAATTTTTAACTTTAACATAATAGAATTATTGAATACTCCCACCTTACGCCAAGCTGCTAATATTTTAAGTGAAAGATTTTCTGTAGCTCATAGTGATGCTCCGCGCATTTGTGCGCAGGTGCTTTTATGCCATGTATTGCAAGTGGATGCTGTATATTTTGCAAGTCAGCCTGATAAAGAGCTTACAAAAGAACAATGGGAGCAGGTATTAGCCTTGGCTTTGCGTCATGAGCAAGGCGAACCTCTTGCATATATTATTGGATATAAGGAATTTTTTGGACGTAAATTTTTATTAAATAGGCAGACATTAATTCCACGCCCAGCTACTGAAGATGTACTTGAGGCTGCCTTGCATGCTCTAAAGGTTAAAGCTCCATATTTTTTAGATATTGGAACTGGTAGTGGTTGTCTTGGCTTAAGTATAGCAGCTGAACTTGAGCATGCTCAAGGTATTCTATTAGATATACAACTAAGCGCGCTACATATGGCAAGGCAAAATGCTAAAGATTTAGGACTTATGTCTAGGGTTAAATTAGTGCAGGGAAATTTGTGTTCTTTGCCTTTAGCTAAAAAGAGTTTTGATTTAATAGTATCTAATCCACCCTATGTGAGTGAGCAAGAATATACAGCACTTTTACCAAATGTGCGTGACTTTGAGCCTAAGATCGCATTAGTTCCATATGATAATGCAAATGACGTGGAAGATGACTTAGGTTTATTGCATATAGAATATATTGCCAAGCAGGCATACACCATGTTAAAGGAAGGTGGAGTGTGCATAGTTGAACATGGTTACTTGCAAGGTAAGAGTGTTCATAATTTGTTTGAAGCAAATGGAATATGGGCAAGCATTAAAACTGGTAAAGACCTTGCAGGTTTAGATAGATATTGCATATGCGTGCGCTCATAATATTAAAGGCAAATAAAAAAAAATTTAAAAAAAACTCATTTTTTACTTGCCAAGACGCGTACTTTTCAGTAAAAACCCCATTTGTTGCTGGCGTAGCTCAATT
>CAYJLD010000084.1:0-9227 GCA_964371195.1 uncultured Desulfovibrionaceae bacterium
AAGCGTCAAAACTGCAAGCTTTAAATGCTGCCAAGCAAAGGGAATACCAATAATAGTAATGGCACAAGCCACAGCAGAAAGTATATGTCCAATAGCAATCCAAAACCCTGCAAGCAAAAACCAAATAACATTGCCAACGACACCAAGACAACCTGTACCAATATCTTCTTTGCCAGTCAGCACATCACGCCTAATGGCCACCTTTCCAAATGGAAAAAAGGCAAACTGCCCAATAACAAAACATGCCCTACCCCAAGGTATGCCAACAATTGAAATAAATGCCAAAGCCCCAAAAAACCACCATAAAAGTCCGGTAAAAATACCCCCTAAGATAAACCATAAAATATTACCGACTAAACTCATTTTAGCATCCTTGTTTTTGTTCATTGGTCCATGTATTATAAGGAATTTTAGCTAATGATGCATGCCTATAACGTGCATCAAAGGTGACTTCCTTGCCAAGCCATTTTGGTTTTTTAAAAAACTCTGCTTCAGTTTTAAGCTCTATTTCGGCCACAAAAAGCCCAGAGTTTTCATCACAAAATTCATCGATTTCCCACAAATGCTCTCCGATGTAAAGGGTATGCCTAATTTTATGAATAAGTGGTTTAAACGCCAAATGGTTTAATAGCTCTACCGCGTCCTTACTCGGTATGGCATATTCAAACTCTGCACGTGCAATACCTTGCTTTGGTCCCTTAAGAGTTAAAAAGGCTCTCTCACCTTCCATACGAATGCGTACTAAGCACTTTGAATCAGAATAAATATAACCTTGCCAAAATTCAGTAGCTTTCGCTTGTTGACGCCAAGACTCATTAAGAACTAAAAATTTACGCTCAATTTCAGTATGCATAAAGGCCCCAAGTAAAAAAGATATGTTTAGTTTATAACAATTTTTTGGTGAGCGCAAGAAATGAACAAAAATTTGAATGACCAAGTAAATAGTGCATGAAGCAAGCAAAAATCATATCTGCAAATAAAATATATAAAAAAATACTTCCTAGCAAACAGCTAGGAGCAAATAGATGATAAAATTGTGTATTAATTAATAATTTAAAAACTAAAAAACTATTGAAAATTAAATAAAAACTTATTACATTGCCGCCAAACAATATTGAGAATTAATTTTGAAAATTTTACCCAAAATATTATTGCCTGTTTTGGTGGCAACATCCATAGGCTTATTTATATCTATCGTATATACTTACGAGATGAGTATTAAAACGCTTAGATCTAGTGCAACATCTTTACAAAAAATGGCCATTACCAATGCCCTAGTTGAACTTAAAACTAGCCTTGATTCAAATATTTTAAATACTATATCTCTATCTCAAACTGGTATCTTACAACCATATCTTTCTAATGATTTACAATTACGCTTAGTTTATGCTGCAGATATAAAAGATCGTATAACCAATTTACGCGACACCTATCATTACGTTATGACCGGTATTACCGATAAAGATGGCATTATTATTGATAATACTGAGCAAAATTTAATTGGTCAAAGCCTTGATGATGAACCATTTTTTCATCAAGCTTTAGCTGGCGATGTAGCCATTAGCGCACCCCACATTTATAATGAAGAAATAGTATATACCGTTGCTTCACCTATATATCAAAAAAACACACGACAAACCATTGGTGTAGTATTTAATGTATCACGCCTCACTAATACCATGAGTGATCGCATGTTACTTGGTGAATATGGCTATTTATTTGTAGCTGATAAATGGGGTACAATTTTTATCCATGATGATTCCTCAAAAGTTCTTAAGGGTTCTTTATATGATACGGATTGGGGAACGGAAATTTTATCAAAGCGTCAAGGCAATATAACTTTTTCCTATGAAGGCAGGAAAAAAATTGCCTATTACGAGACCCTAGAAAAAGCAGATTGGATTGCCGTTGCAGTTAAAGACTTAGATGAACTAGCAGCCCCTGGGCAAGCCATTGGGCAAAATGCTGCCGGTATTGGTTTAATTATATTACTATCCCTGACACTTATCATTTCGCTATATGTAAAACGTATTGTTGATGCATTACTTAAAGCTGTACGTTATGCAGAGCAAATATCTAAAGGGGTTTTGGATAAAGACTTAGACCTTGGAAGGATGAGTAAGCAAAGACACGGTATAAAGGCCAAGATTTGGCAAGTATATTATGATTTAACTGGTAAGGATAAAAGTGAATATACTACTAAAATACATAATTTAAATGAAATTAAGCGTAGCGATGAAATTGGAACACTTTATGAAGCTTTGCAAACCATGGTTAAGTCCATGCGCTTAATGGTTAAAAAAGCAGATGATTCCAATCGAATGAAGAGTGAATTCTTAGCTAATATGAGTCATGAAATCCGCACACCATTAAATGCCATTATTGGTTTAGCCCACTTATGGCTGACCAGCAATGACAATGAACAAAAAAAACGTGACTACATAACAAAAATTGAAATGGCTGGTAAAAGCTTGCTTGGCATTATCAATAATGTGCTTGATACCTCTAAAATTGAAGCTAACATGTTTGAACTTGAAGAGTTGCATTTTAGTTTACGTGCGGTAGGCGAGCAAGTTCTTACCATATACCAAGACAACGCCAGAGCTAAAAACCTTGAGCTTTCATTTCATATGTCCCCGGACATGCATAATTATTACTGGGGAGATCCAGTGCGCCTTGGGCAAGTATTAAATAATTTTGTAAGCAATGCCATAAAATTTACCGAAAAAGGCTCCATACGCATTGAGTGCTCAATCTGCCAAGACTTAGAGGAATACATTAGTATTCTATCTGATACAGTACCTCTACGTATTACGGTAAGTGATACAGGTATTGGCTTTTCAAAAGAACAAGAAAAGAATTTATTCAAGCCTTTTGCACAAGCAGATGCATCAATAACTCGTCGATTTGGCGGCACTGGCCTTGGACTGAGCATTAGTAAACATATAGTTGAACTTATGCATGGTCAGCTTTTTGTAAAAAGTGAAGTAAATAAAGGTACAACCTTTACAATATTCATATGCTTACCCCAAAGTCAGGAAAATTCCATTGCACAACTAAATGATAACAGCTCAAATGAGTTAAATTTTGAAGATAAACACATATTGGTTGTGGAAGATAACGATATTAACCAGTTAATTATGGAAGAATTACTTCAAAAAACCAAAGCCACAGTCACACTTGCAGAAAATGGACAAGTTGCTGTGGACTTAGTAGCTAAACAAAAATTTGACTTAGTTTTTATGGACATGCAAATGCCCATTATGGATGGCATACAGGCCACAGAAATTATTAGACAAAATCATAGCAAAGACGATTTACCAATCATTGCCATAACCGCCAATGCCATGAAAGAAGATAAGGATAAAGGCATAAAAGTAGGCTTAAATGACTACTTAACCAAGCCCATTGATCCCACTAACTTAATGATGACTCTAAGCACTTGGCTCTTGCCTCAAGACCAATAATAAAGTATTTATAACCTAGATTATAATTTATTTAGCTATAAATCGAGGAAAGGCCATGTTTTTTCCGGTAAGTGGAGTTGAAGTAAATCCTTTTATACCACCTGCGGTGGCGTTTATCATTTCATTTCTTGGCTCCATGGGAGGCATTTCTGGTGCTTTTTTACTTTTGCCCTTTCAAATGTCTTTTTTAGGTTATACCCACCCATCAGTTAGTGCCACCAATCAAGTATTTAATATTATTGCTATACCTAGTGGTGTGTATCGCTATTACCGCGAAGGACGACTTGTATGGCCCTTGGTGTGGATTGTGGTTATTGGCACGTTACCGGGTATTTTTATTGGGGCTATAGTTAGAGTGGTATACTTACCAGATTCAGCTCACTTTAAGCTTTTTGCTGCCAGTCTATTGCTTTATTTAAGCGCAAAGATGCTTATGGACATGCGCAAAAAAAATACTCAAGATAAATCCCTCGAGGAAAAAATTAAGCAAGGCACCACAAACATAAACCACGATGACTCTAATATAAAAGCTTCCATTACCGCATTTAACCTAACTAGGCTTAGTTTTCGCTTTTACGATACAGAATATAATGTACCAATTTGGGGTATTGCTAGCTTAAGTTTTTTGGTAGGCATTATTGGTGGCATTTATGGCATAGGAGGTGGAGCAATCATAGCTCCATTTTTCATTACATTTTTTCACTTACCCATATATATTGTCGCAGGAGCCACCCTTATGGGCACCTTTGTAACTTCTATTGCTGGGGTTATATTCTACCAAGCTATTGCTCCATACTATCCCAACCTTTCCATTGCACCAGATTTAAGTCTAGGCCTATTATTTGGCCTTGGGGGTATTGCCGGTATGTACCTTGGAGCACGCTGTCAAAAGTTCATGCCTGCAAAAATAATCAAGTATATTTTAGCATTTTCCATGCTATTTACGGCTTGTAAATATATCTTAGAATTTTTTAAGCTATAATCAAAACTAGGAGAAATTATGCTAAGCAAAAAAGCATTGATTATTATTTGTGTTGTAATTTTAAGCATTAACATGGTCAAACCTACTTTTGCCAATGACAAATTAAAAGAACAAGCATTAGCAGGGGGTAGTGCTTGCACTACTATAGTAGTAACTCCACAAGCCAGTGCCAATGGAAGTATGATGGTGGCACATTCTGATGATAATCACCTAAGTGATCAAAGTATTGTCTTTGTTCCTGCCAAAAATTGGCCCCAAAATAGCCAAAGGCCTGTATATGCCTCCGCTGTTGCTATAGGCCCACTACCTCAATATAATTCCCTACTTGTACCACGCCTAGTCAGTAGTCAACGTAGCCCAGCCTATGCCCCAAAAAATGGGGAGAAAGAAAGTATTCCCATAGGATTTATACCACAAGTACCCCATACATATGCCTATATTGATTCTAGCTATGGTATTATGAATGAGCATGGACTAATGTTTGGTGAATGTACAAACACATCTTTTGTAACCAATGGCCCAGATCCAAAGAAAAGGCTTTTTTATACCTCTGAACTCTCACGCGTAGCACTTGAGCGTTGTAAAACAGCTCGTGAAGCTATCTTACTCATGGGTAAACTTGTGGATAATTATGGCTATTATGGAACTGGCGAAACCATGCCAGTTGCCGATGCTAATGAAGCTTGGGTTTTTGAAGTAGCTCCATCCTTCACTGGCAGTGGAGGCTTGTGGGTTGCTCAACGTATACCTGATGGCCATTTTTGGGTAGCAGCTAATAAATTTAGTATTCGCGATTTGATTGTTAATAATCCAAATCAAATGTGGAGCAAAAATCTAGAAGCTGAACTTGATAAAGCAGGCTGGCGCTCACCTAAGGATAAATCTAAACCAATTGACTGGTTAGCATCTGTAAGTGTTGGAGAATATAGTCATCCTTATTATGCTTTACGCCGTTTTTGGCGTGCTTTTGACTTAGTTGCACCATCATTAAAGCTATCCCCTTGGGTTGAAAATGGTCTCACAAGGGTTTATCCATTTTCTGTTAAACCAGATAAAAAAGTAAGCTTAGTTAAACTTCAAAACATTTATCGTGATCACTACGAAGGCACAGAATTTGATCTTACCAAGGGTATAGCCGCAGGACCATTTGGTTCACCAGAAAGATATTTAGGCCCCTACGATCCAAAAGGAGATGTGGGTAAGTCGGAGACAAAGTTCTTAGGCGCTTGGGAGCGACCCATTGGTATGAGTTATACTGGATTTGCCTTTATTGCAGAGCTAAAACCAAATCTCCCCCCAGCCCTTGGGGCTACTTTATGGCTAGCCTTAGATCGCCCAGCAGACTCTGTTTTTGTCCCCTTTGCAGTAGGACCATTGCCCAAAAGTTATGAGCATAGTGACACAAGAGCTTTTTCTTGGGATGAAGCTTGGTGGATATATAATTTAGTTGGCAACTATGCCCAATTAAAATACTCATATATGTCTAAGGACATAGAACAAAGTGCCAATCAAAGCGAAGCAAAAGCTAGGGATTTGCAAGCAAACCTTGAACAAGAGCTCAAAGATTTAGTAAAAAATGACCCTGACAAGGTTATTCAAATACGCTCTGAAAAGTTCAATGCCCATGCCAATGCCACTATGGTTTATTGGAAAAAGCTATTTGAATCATTGGTAGCAAAATATTCTCAAGGGCGTATTAGCACGCCAGATAAAATGGCCCAAGCTGTAGGATATCCACAAGAATGGCTCAAGGTAACTAATTATATAAATGGACCAGCTAATAGCTATGCTAAGCCTAAATAATTTTTTTCTTTAAACTCTTAGTGCATTTAGGTGCATACTTTATTGAAGCTTGTGAGTTTAGGTTATAAACATGCTTGAACAAAGCATTTACAATTGTTGCTTCCGATGCTAAAAATATGTATACAATATATAAAAATGGAGGGAAAAATGAAAAAAATTACAAAGTCTATGGTGCAAATGCTTGGCATGTTTCTTGTTATTGGTTTTGTGCTCTGTATTGGAAATGTTAACGAGGTTAAGGCAGAAAAGGTTTATCGTATAGTTGCAGATAACTCTTTTGCCCCTTTTGACTTTTTAGATGCTAAAACCAATACATATATTGGCGTTGATATGGACTTGCTAGCAGCCATTGCGGCTGACCAAGGCTTTAAATATAAAGTTGATAATGTTGGCTGGAACGCCTCACTTGGTAATCTTAATGCAGGCCAAGCTGATGGCATGATTGCCGGTATGACCATTACAGCTGAGCGTGAAAAATCATATGATTTTTCAGACCCCTATTTTGAAGACGGTCAAACCTTATTTGTAGCAAAAAATAGCAAACTAAAAACACTTGAAGATTTGAAGGGCAAAGTTGTCGCTGTTAAAACCGGTACTCAAGGTGCAAAGTATGTAGATAGCATTAAAGATAAGTATGGCTTTACTACTCAAAGCTTTGAAGGCTCAGACGCAGTGTATGCTGCCGTTCAAACTGGCAATGTTGATGCTGGTGTTGAAGATTACAGCGTAATAAGCTATAGAATTGCCACCGCAAAACTCCCCCTTATGCTCTTTGGCGAAAAAGTAAATGTAGGTCCTTATGGCTTCGCTGTACTTAAGGGTAAAAACCCTGAACTTATTAAGATGTTTAACGCTGGCCTTAAAAATATTAAAGCCAATGGCACATATGAAAAAGTACTTGCAAAATACGGCATGTAGTAATTATAGTTAATTTTTATGATACTTATTGTGTGCCTGCCTTCAGTCCTGAGGGCAGGCGCGCACATTTCAAATATTACAAAAATTACTTTCTAACTCACCTCTTGACTAGAGAACAATCATGTTTGAAGCTTTATTTTCTACATTTTTCGATATTTATCCTTTCTTAGTAAAAGGCATGAGTATCACCATACAAGTATCTGTAATTTCGATTATTGCAGGTATGGCTTTAGGCCTTATTTCATGCTTGCTTACCTTAGCAAAAGTCCCTGTATTAAGTTTTTTAGCCCATATTTATGTTTGGGTAATACGTGGAACACCCATGATTGTGCAGGCTTTATTCATTTATTTTGGCACACCGCAAATTATTAGGCTTTTTATTGACGACTTTAGAATTACTCCCATTATGGCTGGTATCATTACTTTAAGCCTAAATGCAGGTGCGTATTTATCAGAAATTTATCGCAGTGGAATTCAAGCTGTTAGCAAAGGGCAAGTAGAAGCAGCACGAAGCCTTGGCCTTTCGGCAAGTAAGACCATGTCCAAAGTAGTGCTACCCCAAGCATTAAAAATTGTTTCACCAGCCCTTGTAAATCAATTTATTATTACGGTTAAGGATAGCTCTATACTTACAGTTATAGGACTTAGTGAAACAGTAAACCAAGCCAATCAATATGTTTCGGCCAATTGGAATTATTTTGCCACCTATTTTTGGGTGGGAATTGTTTACCTTGTTGTTATTTCAGCACTCATGTTATTTTCAAAATATGTAGAAAAGAAAATTAGCTATGATAAATAAATTAAAAGTCACAAATTTACATAAATATTTTAAAGATGTAGAAGTGTTATGCGGTATTGACCTTGAAGTTAGTGAAGGTGAAGTTGTATGCATCATTGGAGCTTCTGGCTCTGGCAAGTCAACACTTTTGCGCTGCCTAAATCGCCTTGAGGAACCTAGCCAAGGTGAAATCATTATAGATGATATGCCTGTTATAGGTAAGGGTGTAAACATTAATAAGGTGCGCGAAAATGTAGGCATGGTCTTCCAGCAATTTAATTTATTTGCACATATGAGTGTTAAGAAAAACATTATGTTTGCACCAATTGAACTAAAAAAAATGAATAAGGCCGAAGCAGAAGCCAAGGCCATGCAGCTTTTGGAGCGCGTGGGCTTATCAGAAAAGGCCGATAATTATCCGCATCAGCTATCAGGAGGGCAAAAACAACGTGTGGCCATTGCGCGTTCCCTAGCCATGAATCCTGATATTATGCTCTTTGATGAACCAACCTCTGCCCTTGACCCAGAAATGGTCGGTGAGGTTTTACAAGTTATGAAGGAACTTGCAGCCGAAGGCATGACCATGGTAGTGGTAACACATGAAATGGGTTTTGCCAGTGAAGTAGCAGATAGAGTTATCTTTATTGCCGATGGACTTATTGTTGAACAAGGACCTCCAGAACAAATCTTCAAAAATGCCCAACATGAACGAACGCAAGCTTTTTTAAGTTGTATATTATAATTTAAGCACGTGAATTTAATTTAGTCGACGCTTGTAAAATATAATAACATTCTAAAATAGTATAATTTTATTGAAAAATAGTAATAAAAAATTACCAGAAATAAGAGCATGGAATGCGAATTTCTGGCAATTTTTGAAGCTCAAAGGGCCTTTTTTTGAGTGGCGGCGCAAAATAAGCCAGAATTAACTTCTGGCGTTCGCAAAGCGATATTTGGAGCGAGCGTGCCTTTTTAGAAAAATGCGTGAAACGCGTTTTTCAGTACCGACTATTTAATGACATACACCTATTCGGCCGTTTGTGCCGCCTAAGCCATGCCAGTTTCCTTAAATTTCCTACCTTGATTTATTGCCAATTTCCACGCGGAAAAAATTTCCAATTTAACGCCAAAAAATTGTCTTCCAACCCTAAAGTTTTTTCCTACTTGCAAAATTAAAAATTTAATTATTTGTTTTTATTGATTTTTTCAAGGTTGGCACACTGTTTGCTTAAGTCAGGTACAGTTAAAAACCACCCAGGAGGTGACTTATGTCTTTGGT
>CAYJLD010000085.1:0-9218 GCA_964371195.1 uncultured Desulfovibrionaceae bacterium
CCACAAGGGAGCAAGTGATGAAAAACAGCAGAAGAAACTTCCTTAAAGTGGCAGGCCTATCGGCCTTTGCTCTAGGGAGCGGGGTACATGCAACCCTTGCTGCCACCGATGCCCTTGCCGCCAATATTGGTAAATATGAGCCTAATGCTGAAGCCCTAAAGGCTAAACGCTGGGCCATGGTTATTGATACACGTAAATTTGTTAAAGATGCAGACTTTGAGCCCATCATTGATGCATGCAACAAAGTTCATAACGTACCTAATATACCTACAAATCAGGATATTAAATGGATATGGACTGATACATATGAGCATGTATTCCCTGATGATATGAACGAAATGCTCCCCACAAAAGTAAAAGGACAAAAATTCTTCTTACTTTGCAACCATTGCTCAAACCCACCTTGCGTGCGTGTGTGCCCTACCCAAGCTACCTTCAAAATGGAGGATGGCACCGTGGCCATGGATTATCACCGCTGTATCGGTTGCCGTTTTTGCATGGCAGGTTGCCCCTTCGGAGCACGTAGCTTTAACTACATGGATCCACGTAAGCACCTCTCAAATCCTGTACCAAACCCTGCATATCCCACAAGAATGATAGGTGTTGTTGAAAAGTGCACCTTCTGCGTGGAACGTCTTGCCAAAGGACTTATGCCAGCTTGTGTCGAAGCTGCTAAGGGTGCTATACTATTTGGAGACCTTGAAGATCCAAACTCCGATGTACGCAAGGCATTAGCTGAAAACTTTAATATCCGCCGTAAACCCAACCTGGGTACACAGCCGGGTGTTTACTATTTAATATAGGGAGGCAGCCATGATTGAAAAAGTATTGCAAGGCTCCAAAGCCTACTACATCTGGCTCCTTTTCTTGCTTGGTGTAATCGGTGTTGGCGTTTGCGTCTATATCTATCAATTGCAAGAAGGCCTTACCATTACAGGTATGAGCCGTGATGTATCTTGGGGCTTATATATCTCACAATTTACCTACTTTGTAGGTGTTGCGGCTTCAGCAGTAATGCTAGTATTGCCAGCCTATTTTCATCACTATAAGAAGTTTAAACGCATGATTATATTTGGTGAATTTATGGCAATCTCTGCCGTAATTATGTGTATGCTCTTTATCGTAACCGATATGGGCCAACCCCAACGCGTTCTTAATGTTATACTATTCCCAACACTTAACTCTGTCATGTTCTATGACATGCTAGTGCTATCAGGATACCTATTCCTTAACATAGTAATTGGCTGGGTAACCCTTGAAGCTGAACGCCACGATGTAGATCCACCCAAATGGATTAAATATCTAATATATCTATCCATCGTTTGGGCATTCTCTATCCATACTGTGACGGCTTTCCTCTATGCAGGTATACCAGGTCGCCACTACTGGCTAACTGCTATTATGGCAGCTCGCTTCCTGTCCTCTGCATTTTGCTCAGGTCCAGCTATCTTGCTACTACTTATGCTACTCTTCAAGCGCCTGACCAACTTTGACCCAGGCAAAGAAGCTGTAAAAACCCTAACCGTTATCATCACCTACGCCATGTGCATTAACGTGTTCTTCTACATTTTAGAACTCTTCACCGCCTTCTATAGCGGTATGCCAGGACATCAACATCCGTTCGCATACCTCTTTGCTGGCCACCATGGACACATTGGCTGGGTTACATATTGGATGTGGGCAGGCGTGGTTATGGCATTCCTATCCTTAGGTATGCTCATTCCACCTAAGTACCGCGAAAACCAAACCCTACTACCCATAGCACTCATTATGCTAGTGCTTGCATCTTGGATTGATAAGGGCCTTGGACTAATTATTGCCGGTTTTACACCAAATACCTTTGAAACTATTACCGAATATACCCCCACATTACCTGAAATTACTATTGTGGTGGCCATATACGGCGTAGGCTTCTTGGTGCTTTCCATACTTTGGAAAATTGCCCTTGAAGTTAAAAAAGAAGCTGGCACTTTTTAATATTTTAACTATTAAATCTTGGGGGAAACTTTTGTGAACAAAAGTTTCCCCCAAACCCCCTTCAAAAAACTTTATTGCCGTCAAGTATAATCCCATGGATTATACTTGACGGTTTTTATTCTATAAGCCTAAATATATTGCCTTTTTATTTTTAATAAGATATATTAATAATAATAAAATTTTAATGAAAATTGGATGAGATATGTATTTTTATTACGATGATGAAGCCATAAATTACATAAAAAAAAGAGATAAGAAGCTAGCTCAAGCCATTGAACAAATTGGCCCCATTGAGCGAAGTATTAATCCAGATATTTTTTCTTCCATTATCAAGCATATTGTGGGGCAACAAATATCTACCGTTGCACAGGAAACAATTTACAAAAGGCTAAATGATAAACTTTGTAATCTTAATGCTGCCACAATTATAGCCTGCCCTCGCGAAGACTTACAGTCCTGTGGCTTAAGCTTTAGGAAGGTTGATTATATCAAAGACTTTGCTGACAAAGTGCATACTGGTGAATTTTGTGTAGACAGCTTGAGTGCCATGTCTGACGAAGAAATAATTACTAGGCTCAGTGCGCTTAAAGGCATTGGAGTTTGGACAGCAGAGATGTTATTAATTTTTTGTTTACAAAGGCCCAATGTCTTAAGTTTTGGTGATTTAGCCATTCAACGTGGCTTACGCATGCTTTATAGGCATCGTACAATCACTAGAGATTTGTTTAATAAATATGTTAAGCGTTACACACCTTACGGATCAGTAGCAAGCCTTTATATCTGGGCTATTGCTGGTGGGGCCATACCAGAGTTGAGTGATCCAGCTCCAAAAATAATCAAAAAGAAATAATACCTTGGCGCTGCGCTATAATCAGCAATAGCCAGCAAAAGTAAAGCTTATTGCTTGAAGCAATAAGCCATTAGCGCGTTTTGAGGGGGATTGGGGGAACTTTTTGGTGCAAGCAAAAGTATCCCCCAAAAAAGCTATAAAAAATAAACTCCAAACTACTTGCGTGGTGCAATAAAACGCATACTGTGCGGTTCAATACAACAAAGGCCCAATGTCTTAAGCTTTGGTGATTTAACCATTCAACGTGGCTTACGCATGCTTTATAGGCATCGTACAATCACTAGAGATTTGTTTAATAAATATGTTAAGCGTTACACACCTTACGGATCAGTAGCAAGCCTTTATATCTGGGCTATTGCTGGTGGGGCCATACCAGAGTTGAGTGATCCAGCTCCAAAAATAATCAAAAAGAAATAATACCTTGGCGCTGCGCTATAATCAGCAATAGCCAGCAAAAGTAAAGCTTATTGCTTGAAGCAATAAGCCATTAGCGCGTTTTGAGGGGGATTGGGGGAACTTTTTGGTGCAAGCAAAAGTATCCCCCAAAAAAGCTATAAAAAATAAACTCCAAACTACTTGCGTGGTGCAATAAAACGCATACTGTGCGGTTCAATACAACAAAGGCAGTCAGGGCTTATAAGTTCAGGTTTTGTTACAAAGCTATTGATATCTACATGATAAATTGCACTTTCTTCCATACTACAATCAAAAAACTTTAGCTCATCATCTTGCATTATATAGGCTGTGGTCCAGTGGCGATTTACTGGATCAGCCCCTGGTATAAGATAGCGCAAAAAGCGAAAGATAATAGCTCGCTCTGGCACATGCTGTAAGGTTGGTACATTTTCATTTTTATTCGGAGCTAACCAATTACTTATACTTTTCCAAACAGTATAATTATCGGGAGCCGTGGCAGCATTAGTATGTTCAAAGGGGCGTTCAATAATTAGGGGTAATTTTTTGTTTTGAATATTTAGCATGGCATCCACAAGGGATATATAGTCTGTGCGCTGATCAAGTATTGAGCGTAAAACTTGTGGATTTTGGGCAATGCCCATCAGGGTATTATGAAAAATATCGCGCGCTTGTAGAGTGCGAATATGATGTGTAATTTTTAGGCCATTAAGCACAGCATAAAGGGCACAAAATACATCTATTTTCCCTTGATAAAAAGGCGTCATAATTTACCACTACCCTAACTATTATGTATTCAATAAATGTTTATTCACCACATTTTGTGCTTTACCATTAATCCAAGCTTGAATGTTTTCAGCTGCAAGGCGTAAAATATTAGCCCTAGCTTTGCGTGTTGCCCAGCTTATATGTGGAGTAATTAAACAATTAGGTGCAGTTAGTAATGGGTTATCCTGAGTGGGTGGTTCTGTGGAGAGCACATCAACACCAAGGCCGCCCAGTTGCCCACTATGCAAAGCCTTTGCTACATGTGCTTCATTAAGCAAGGGGCCTCTTGCAGTGTTAATAATTATGCTTCCGCTTTTCATGCTAGCAAGGCGTTTATCATCCACCAAATGGCGTGACTCATCATTAAGCGGGCAATGCAATGAAATAACATCACTGGTGCTAAATATGGTATCAAGGTCCACAAAGGTGCATGGATATTCGCTACAAGTTTTGGGAGAGCGATTATAGGCTTGTACTTGCATACCAAAAATATGCGCCATATGGCCCACTTTATGTCCTATATTCCCAAAACCAACTATACCCATACGCATTTCAGAAAGGTCTCGCAAGGGGCGTAACCAATAACACCAATCCTCACATTTATTCCAATCTCCTGCTTTAACACTATTGCTGTGATCACTAATTCCACGAGTTAGTTCAAGTAAAAGAGCCATAACATGTTGGGCTACTGTATCAACCCCATAGGCAACAACATTACAAACAGGGATATTACGTTTAGCGGCTACTTCAATATCTACTACATCGTAGCCTGTAGCCACAAGGCCAATATAGCGTAAGTTGGGTAATTGCTCTAAAGTATTTGCATTAAGTGGTGTTTTATTTGTAATAATAATTTCTGCGTCATAGGCACGTTTAACTATATCATCCACATGAGTACGATCATATATTTGCACATTTGCCATAGCTCTAAAAGCTTCCCAACTAAGGTCGCCTGGATCTATAACGGCTCCGTCAAGAATAACCATTTTCATAACAATTCCCCTAATAAAGCTTAAAATAAAAAAGACTTTTCATGATAAGTCATAAACTATGCGTATCATGAAAAGCCTTAAATATAATACACTAATAATGTAGCATTACTAGTTATTTATGACACGGAAGTCATCACGGCGATTTTGAGCCCATACAGCTTCACCGGTGCCTGGAACTATTGGATTTTCCTTACCATAGCTTAGCATTTCCATTTGTGCAGGATTAACACCTAGCATGGTCAAGTATTCAAAGGCAGCGCGGGCACGACGCTCTCCAAGAGCTAGGTTATATTCTTGAGTACCGCGGGCATCGCAGTTACCTTCAATGCGTACGCGTATACGAGGATACATTTTCATAAGTTCAGCTTTTTGGCGCAGAATTTCTTTACCTTCTAGGTTAATATCAAATTTATTAAAGGCAAAGTAGATACGTCCATCAGTAATTTGTTGCATGGCAGTTTGCTCTGCAGCAGTCCAGCCAGATTCCATTTCAGGCTCAGAACCACTACTTTTACTTGAACAACCAAAGCCAGCTCCCAGTGCTAGCACTAGGGTTAAAAGAATAGCAAATTTTTTCATAAGGCCTCCTAAAAAAATGATTTAATGCTATAAACATTAATAATTTCACGAAATATACCAAAAAATTTCATATGGCAGAATATTAGTCATTCTATCCGTTACATTTTTTTTGTCAAGAGTAATAGGGCCTTAATATTTTTTAGCAATTATTCATGGATATAAATAAGCTTTTTTAAAAATTTAATCACATAAAGCTCACCTAAAGGTTAACAAAGGAGCTAATACGCATTTAATTTAATTTTATTAACTCTATAAAAAAAATAACTTTCATCTTTTTTGTTGCAGTAAATATTGCCTTATGCCATTATGCACGAGCTATTACATAATTATATGCAATAATATCAATATAGATTCGTAATATGCAAAAAATATTTGAGATTATTAAGTTTTAACTCTTTCAGCCCTATGCATACCCTAATAATCCAATACATATTAGTTCTATGTTAAAAGAGGATTTTATGAAAAGATTTATTAATTTTTTTGCGCTAACAACTTTAATTTGTAGTGTTTTTCTTTTAAGTTCGTGTAAGGAAGAAGTTGCGCAAAAAGCACCACCCCCGCCCCTAGTTACTGTTTTTGATATTAAAGCTGCTGATCATCCATACAATGCCAACTATCAAGGTGTCACTCAAGGTTCTAAGGCCGTTGACGTTAGAGCTAGGGTTGAGGCCATTATTGAAGAAAGACTTTATACTGAAGGCCAATATGTTGATGAAGGCCAAATTTTATTTCAGCTTGAGCGTGATCAATATGAAGCACGTGTGGCCGAGGCTAATGCTCAATACGAAAATGCATTGCGTGAGTGGAATCGTGTGCGCCCACTTTATGCTAAAAATGCATTAAGCCAAAAAGACCGTGACAATGCTTTGGCCGCTTATGAAACTGCAAAGGCTAATTTACGCACAGCTCAAATTAACCTTGATTATTGTCAAGTGGTTGCACCTGTTGCTGGATTTACTTCCAAGGAAGAAGTTACCCCTGGCAACCTTGTTAGCAATGGCACCTTGCTAACCTATGTCAATCAAACCAACCCACTTTACGTGAATTTTTCTGTAGCAAGCACTGAATACATGCGTGGCCTGCAGTTAGCAACACAAGGACGCATGTATATACCCAAGAAAAATGAATATACAGCAAAGATACGCCTAGTTGATGGCACCATGTATGCAAAAGAAGGTTTAGTGACCTTTGTGGGAACACAAGTGGATCAAACCATGGGCATTATTCAAATGCGTGCTACTTTTGATAATAGTGACGGCATTATTTTGCCCGGACAATATGTGCGTATATTCTTAGAAGGTGCTGTGCTAAAAAATGCCATATTAATACCTCAAAAGTGTGTATTGATAACTCAACAAGGACCGCTTGTTATGGTGGTTAATAAAGATAATATTGTTGAAATGCGCCCCATTAAAATCACCATGCCTGTTGAGCAGATGTATCTGTTAGAAGGTGGATTAAATGAAGGTGAGCGTATTGTTCTTGAAGGTCTTGTTAAAGCACGAGCAGGTCAACCTGTAACATTGCAAGAACAAGGACAACAAGCACAAGACCCTACTAAATCGGCCTCTGCCAAAGAGGCTCCTGACACAGAAGAAAGTAAAGCAAGCACACCAGCAAAATAATGAGGCCATTTTATGACTATGCCTAATGAT
The DNA here is from genome assembly GCA_964371195.1 of uncultured Desulfovibrionaceae bacterium. Lineage (GTDB taxonomy): Bacteria > Desulfobacterota > Desulfovibrionia > Desulfovibrionales > Desulfovibrionaceae > CAYJAD01. The sequence continues at coordinate 7,236 of CAYJLD010000085.1, forward strand.
CATATAAAGCCGAGTTTATTTGTTCGGCGTCCAATTTTATCAACAGTTATTTCGCTGTTAATAACTCTTGTGGGAAGCTTAGCCATTATGGCTTTGCCGATTGCTCAGTATCCGGACCTTATCCCACCACAAGTTACCGTAAGTGTATCTTATCCTGGGGCCTCTGCCCAAACCATTGCAGAAACAGTTATTGCGCCACTTGAGGTGCAAATTAACGGTGTTGAAGACATGCTCTACATGACTTCTTCTACCTCATCCGGCTGGGCAAGTGGTACTATTAACGTCTACTTTAATTTAGGTACTGACCCAGACATTGCGCTGGTAAACGTAAACAATAAAGTAAACTTAGCCCAAACCCTGCTTCCAGAAGATGTGCGTAATCAAGGAGTTACTGTTACAAAAGAATCTCCGGCCATGCTCTTAATTATTTCACTGTTTTCACCTGATGGTCGATATGATATACCCTACATTAACAACTACTTACAAACTAATATCGTAGATGAAATGAAGCGCGTACCAGGTGTTGGTGACTGTTCTGTTTTTGGTGATGCCAACTATGCCATGCGTGTATGGCTAGACCCTGATAAACTAAGCAAATACAATTTAACCCCCAATGATGTTAGTGTTGCCATTCGCGACCAAAATGCTCAATTTGCACCAGGACGCCTTGGAGCTATGCCAGCTACTAAGGGTACTGATTTAACATGGCAATTAGATACAAAAGGTCGTCTTATTGATAGCGATGAGTTTGCCAATATCATTATTCGCTCTGAACCAAATGGTGGTTTTTTACGTGTAAAAGATGTGGCAAGGGTTGAGCTTGGCGCACGTGACTACGAGGTGCTTAGTGAACTAAATGGTACCGCTGCTAGAATGGCTGGGGTATATCTTTTACCTGGAGCAAACGCCATTGAAACTGGTCGCTTAGTGCAGGAAAAGTTAGCTGAAATTTCAGAGCGCTTCCCTGATGGCTTAGAATATGATGTGCCATACAATACTAATATATTCGTCCAAGCCTCCATTGATGAAGTTATTATGACCTTAATGGAAGCCATGGTCTTGGTATTCATTGTAGTATATATCTTTTTACAAAATTGGCGTGCAACACTTATCCCATGCCTTGCTGTGCCAGTATCCATCATTGGAACATTTGCCGGCATGTACGCTCTCGGCTATACCATTAATACTCTTACACTATTTGGTATGGTGCTTGCCATTGGTATTGTTGTTGACGATGCCATTGTTGTGCTTGAAAATGTGGAGCGGATAATGCGCACCGAACATAGGGACGCAACCTCCGCCACAGCCAAGGCCATGAAGGAAGTTACAGGGCCAGTTATTGCCATTGTGCTTGTGCTTTGTGCTGTGTTTGTGCCTGTATCATTCATGGGTGGCCTTGCTGGTGAGATGTATAAGCAATTTGCCATTACCATCTCCATATCTGTTATTTTATCGGGCATTGTGGCTTTGACGCTAACACCTGCCCTTTGTGCACTACTATTAAAACCCCATGACTCTAGTGTCACGCCGTGGAAGGGTTTTGTGTGGTTTAACTGGTGGTTTGGTAATGTAACCCACCGCTATGTGCGCTTGGTTCGCTTGGTAAAAGATGCAGGTAAGCGCAGTATGATAGTCTTTGTACTAATGATTGTTGCCATGGGCGTACTATTTAAGACAGTACCCACTGCCCTTGTACCTAGCGAAGACCAAGGCTATATCTTGGGTATGACCATCTTGGCTGACGGCACAACGCTGCCACGCACCAATGCAGTGGTAAAAAACATAGAAAAACAAATGCTTAACATGCCATTCGTGGATAACTTCATTGGTATTACCGGCATTGACCTAACCTCCTTCTCTGGTAAGAGTAACTATGGAACTTTCTTTGTTACCTTAAAAGATTGGAGTGAGCGCTCAGGTGAAGACCAATCGTCAGCCATGCTTGCCCGCATGACCTTTGGCATGCCCGCGCAAACACCAGAG
>CAYJLD010000086.1:0-9085 GCA_964371195.1 uncultured Desulfovibrionaceae bacterium
TAAAATCCCTCGGCCGCAAGGCTGTGCCGGTTCAAGTCCGGCTCCGGGTACCAACAAAATATTAAAGCCTCATAAGATTCAGTATCTTATGAGGCTTTAATATTTTGCTGTCTATATGTTTTTGTAAAGCAATCTAGTATAATTAGCGTCTAAAAAACAATTTAAGATTTTGATATTGTTAACTTTTATAGTTAATATTGCTCGTTGTTATTATCAGGTAAAATGCTTTCTTTTGCATTAAGTACATGTTTTCGCATGGATTCTTTTGCACCGATTGGATCATTGTTTTCTATGCACTCTACAATGCGTAAGTGGTCATTATCAGACCATTGAATTTCATGAGTTGAGATAATTGGGCGTAACATGCGTTCTACTACGCAATCAAGTTCTTGTAGAAGTTGTGTAAGTAGGGGAGAGTTAGCTCCTTCACGCAAGATATTATGAAATTCTTCATTAAGTTCCACTAATGAAGCAAGGTTATTTTTTTCTTTTGCTTTATGAAAGTTTTTTAGGTTTTTTCGAAGTGATTTCTTTTGTAGTTTGTCCATACGTTCTGTTGCTAATAGAGCAGCATGTGATTCAAGCATGGCGCGTATGGTTATGGCATCTTCAATTTCCACACGTTTTAGAGAGCGGACAATGTACCCACCACCAATTCTTTTTTCTAAGATTCCTTCCTGAGCTAGACGATGCAGAGCTTCTCTTAGAGGTGTTCGACTAATGCCAAGCTCTTGAGCTATGCGGTCTTCAACTAAGCGTTCACCGGCGGTAAAGTGTCCGTCTAAAAGCATTTTTCGTAAAAATAAAGTGGCTTCTTGTCCTAGCGATTGTTTCTTTATACGTTGCATTAACATCATCCTTTTTTGTATACAGTGAGTTTATTCTAAACTAAAAACCCAAGAGTGCAAGAAAAATTTTAGCATCTTAATACATTTTTTGAACATTTATAGTTATTGACCATAGGGCATTATTCTTATATATTTATATATTATCTTATTACATTTTAGGAAAATTTATGAGTTCACATAATATTAGCTCCTCGGATCAAGTTTTGGATTTTATACGTTTGCGTATTATTGCTGATAATGAAAATGGGCGTTTTAGCCGTAATGTACATACTAGATTTCCACCAGAGCCCAATGGTTATTTACATCTTGGTCATGCTAAGTCGATTTGCCTTAATTATGGTGTTGCAACAGATTTTAATGGTCAATTTAACTTACGCTTTGATGACACCAATCCCACCAAGGAGGAAACAGAATATGTTGACTCAATACGTGAGGATGTGAAATGGCTTGGAGCTAACTGGGAAGATAGGGAATTTTTTGCTTCTAATTATTTTGAGCAATTATATTTATTTGCTGAGCAATTAATTTTAGCAGGTAAAGCCTATGTTGATTCTTGTTCTGCTGAAGAAATACGTGAGATGCGCGGAACATTTACTAAGCCTGGGCAAGAGAGTCCTTATCGTGAGCGTAGTATTGAGGATAACCTAGATTTATTTAGACGCATGCGTGCCGGAGAGTTTGAAGATGGGACGCATGTGTTACGTGCTAAAATTGACATGAGTGCAGCAAATATTGTCATGCGCGACCCCACATTATATCGTATTCGTCATGCTCATCACCATAGGACTCATGATGCTTGGTGTATATATCCAATGTATGATTATACCCATTGTATTTCTGATTCTTTAGAAGGTATTACGCATTCTCTTTGTTCACTGGAGTTTGAAAATAATCGTGAGCTATATGATTGGGTTTTAGACTCACTTAATATTTATCATCCTCAACAAATTGAATTTGCACGTTTACAGCTTACCCACACCATATTATCAAAGCGAAAACTCATCCAATTAGTACAAGAAGGTCATGTGCATGGTTGGGATGACCCACGTATGCCAACTCTTAGCGGCTTACGTAGGCGTGGTGTACCGCCAGAGGCTTTGCGTGAATTTTGTGCACGTATTGGTGTGTCTCGTGCTGATTCTATGGTTGAGTACAGTCTTTTTGAATTTTGCCAGCGCGAGTATTTGAATAAACACACTAAGCGTGTTATGGCAGTTCTTGATCCTATTAAGTTAGTTATTGAAAATTTTCCTGAGGGTGAGGTTGAGTATTTTGATATGCCATATCATCCAGAGGATGATAGCTTTGGCACACGCATAGTTCCATTTAGTCGTGAACTATATATTGAGCGTGATGATTTTAGATTTGATCCACCAAGAAAGTTTCACCGACTTTTTGTAGGATCTGAGGTACGCTTACGCTATGCCTACTATGTCACCTGTAATGAAGCCATAACGGACGAGCAGGGTAATCTAATAGAGCTTCGTTGCTCCTATGACCCAGAAAGCCGTGGCGGCACTAGCCCAGATAAACGCAAAGTGCGCGGTACATTGCATTGGGTTTCAGCAGCGCATGCTATACCCCTTGAGGCACGTCTTTATGAGCATTTATTTGCAGTGGAAAACCCCAATGCAGTTGAGGATGGTAAAAGCTTTACAGACTTTATCAACCCCGATTCTTTGCGTAAAATTACGGCACATTGTGAACCTTCACTTGCTAATACTAAGGTGGGAGAACAAATACAATTTGAGCGTTTAGGTTATTTTTGTGCTGATCCAGATGGAGCCGAAGGCAATCCCATTTTTAATCGTACAGTGACTCTTAAAGATAGCTGGGCTAAGGTAGAAAAGAAAGGCTAGATTTATAATAAATTAGGGGAAAACCTTTGAAGCTTTCCCCTAACTTTTTACTGTAACTCGTTTAAGCTCCAATCATAATCCAGCCAACCTACATTATATCCATCAAACTTTTCCTTGCTATACTTTTTTGCAAAGTCAGTCACTGAAGCAAAATCTTCTTTATACCATTTCATAATGGATGATAAATAAACTTTCTTTTTAGCATGGTCTACACGCATACCAGCAGGGCTTGAAAAAAACTGAAATCCTTGCTGGTCTAGCTGTTTAGATAAAATACGTCCTAGATATGCCTCTGAGCGCAAATGAGGGCAACTTTTGGCTGCACACACCAAGGCTAAGTGTATGCGAGGTTCAAAGTATTCTTTACGTATAATATCGTGTTCTATATGATCTAAGCTTACAGTTTGACCAAATAAGCGTACAAATTTTTTATCCCATGGGCTTGTAAACAGTGACCCAATATCCTTAATGGACTTTAGGGGATAATTGTCAATTATTAATTGTAGTGTTGCAGCATTATAAAGATTAATTAAATAGGCTAGGCGTTCATCCTTATTCCAAGTATTGAACATACCTGGTATTACTTTTGCCATTTCATTTAAGTAATCATCAAGTGGTTTACGCTGTTTTTTAAGGTTAGCGTAGTCTACCTTACCATTTTTTACATAGGTTTTTAGTATTTTATCATATGGCGTGTGTAATTCATTAGCAAATGCAGGACTAGCTTGACACAACATAAAGACCATTAACATTAACCATATGTTTTTATACATGGTAACTCCTTATTTTACATGTGCAAATTAACGTTTTTTTAACCAGAGAGACACATTGACAGGGCCAATTTAAACCGGAACTTTAACTAATGGTCACAGCAATGCCACAGCAGGCTAGTTCTAAGTTGTTAGAAGTAGCCGCAAATGACAGGGGCCGATTGTTCATTAGTTGCACCGGACTTATTAGATAAATAAAACGAAACTAAAAACATTACAAGAAAATATATTAAAAGCTGAATGGAAATTTTTACAACATCCATTGCTAATTTCACAATATATGCGCCATTTAAAACATACATATCAATATACTAAACAGTGGATGCTGAAAAACGCTTTTCCACGCATTTTTCAAAAAAATGCACGGCTTACTCCCACTGCTCCTGAAAGACCATACCGCCAAGGCCAAATAGAGAAAGGTCAAATAGAGAATGAAAAATAGTTATAAATACATATACTTATGCAGAGAAAATATTATCTGAAACCTTGGCTAGGGGAGAGTACATCATTAAAACTCAGTCAATGGTAATGTTAGTGGTGCTTACATGAAAAAAATTGATTATATTCTGAACATCTGGCGTGGCCCATCTAATGACAAACCCTATGCCCATAGTTAAAAAAATGCAAAGGGTGAGATAGCGATCACGTCATTCCGATTTGGCTATTTTTAGCTGAATGTGTGATGTTCGCTAAATTTTTTTTTCGCGGCTCGGCATTTTCGCGTTGCTTCACCGCCGCTAATTGCTCAAAAAATCTTCCCCAACCTCACACATTGCTCGGCAAAGAGTTCTACTAGTAGTAATATTTCCTAAATCAGAATCACGTGAGGTAGCGATAGAGAAAAGACAGTTTTTTAATGAGGATCGCTTAATATATGATTTTGTAAAATAAAAAAGGTTCAATATACATAGAAATTAGCTAAGCATATTGAACCTTTTTTAGGCCATAATTAAGCGCCATCAATCCAAGCTGCAATTTCTTCCTTGGTAGGGATACGGCCTGTCAATTTTATTACACCATCAACAGACACGGCTGGCGTTGACAATACACCGGCAGCCATCATTTCTTTAAGGTCGCTCACCTTGGTTATGTCAATAGCAGCACCTTTTTCGGCGGCTACATCTCGAACTAATTTCTCTGCTGTAGTACAATTGGGACAACCAGGTCCAAATACTTTAATTTCCATAATATACTCCTTTAATGGTTAAATGATATAAACATGTAAAGCATTAAATAGCCAACCAACTAAGGTTAAAATAATCCACAAATATCCTAAGAAGGCAGCCTGTAGCTTAATGGTCATGATCTGCCTTAGCAACATAACTTCTGGTATGCTAGCTGCAACAGCACTCATGCAAAAAGCCATGGTAGTGCCAATGGGTAAACCCTTCATAAGCAAGCTTTGCATAATGGGTATAATGCCTGTAACATTAGAGTATAAGGGTATACCCACCAATACAGCTGAAGGCACAGTCCACCATTCACCAGCTCCTAAATTTTCAGCAAACCAATTTTCAGGTACAAAACCATGCAAACCGGCACCAATTCCAACCCCAATAATAACCCATTTCCAAACACGCTTAAAAATCGTTTGCGTTTCATTGTAAGCAAAAATATGTCTATCTCTAAGGCTTAGCTTTTTAATTTCACTACTCTCATTCACATAGCTTGTTATTGGAGTATGTTTCATAGCGTCTAAAACAAAGGGTTGTAGCCAACGTTCTGCTTTAAGGCCATCCATAACCAACCCACCTATTATACCAGCTGACATACCAATGGTTACATAAATTAAAGTAAACTTCCAACCCAACAAACCCCATAATAAGATTACAGCAATTTCATTTATAAGAGGCGAAGTTATCAGAAAGGACATAGTAATACCAATGGGGATGCGTGCTGTGGTAAAGCCCAAAAATAATGGAATACTTGAGCAAGAGCAAAAAGGCGTAATAGCTCCAAACATAGAACCAAAGAAATATCCTAAACCACGCCCTTTACCAGCTAGGTAATCACGCACACGCTCAACATTTAAAGAGGCCCTAACTACAGCAATACCATAAATTAAAGCCACCATAAGCATTAGTATTTTAATGGTATCATAAATAAAAAATTCTATGGAAGCAGCCAAATGTGAGTCTTTAGCAAAACCTAAAGCATCATACACAATAAAGTGTGAAGCATCTAAAATATAAGTATATACGGCAATCCATGCAATACTTATAACAGAAATTTTTAATAAATATTGTTTATTCCATGATGCTTGAGTATTATCAATTGTGCTGTTCATATTGTTATCCTTATGCGTTGATATGTTTAGCTATTTATAATACTATCTAAGTGATACTTTAACTTTTCTTGTTCACGCTCAGCATCATTTAAGGGTAAGCTTAAAAATTTTTGAATACGCGCTTGTAAGGTCTCATAGGTTTGGGCAAAGGCTATATCCAAATCTTTAGCATGCGCTGGGTCTTGCATACCCCAATGACTTCTCACTACCTGACCAATGTAGCTAGGACATGTTTCACCTTGTGCAGAGGAGCACAAAGTTATAACCACTTGAGGTATAGGATTAAGATTGTCCCAAGACTTACTTGTTAAGTTATCTGTTGAGATACCGTGTTTTTTTAAAGTTTCAATAGCCTTAGGATGAACAAAGCCAGTGGGATGACTTCCAGCGCTTTGCACACTAAATTCACTAGGTGCTAAATGTCTAAAAATTGCTTCTGCCATGATGGATCGACAAGAATTACCCGTACATAAAAATAAAAAATTCATATAATCCTCTAACATTTTGATAGTTGTTGAATTATCAATCTGTTTAACTAAAAAAATTTAAATTATTAACAATTACAAAGGTTAAACATTTACATGAGGTAATATACCAGGTTTAACCAAACTATCAGCTCTAAACTTAACACATTGTTCTGGATTATTAGAACAACATTTTTCTGTTAAATAGGCTACTATTTCAAGCATTAGTGGAATGTTAGCTTTATAACGCATAAAACGTCCTTCACGTTCCACATGAGCTAGACCACTTTGTACAATGGCTTTTAAGTGAAAAGATAAGTTAGTTGATGGTATCTCCAGTAATTTAGAAATATCACCAGCTACAAGGCCATCTGGTGCGCTTTTGACCAATAGTCTAAATAAGTCTAAACGTACATCAGAAGAAAGGGCTTCAAAAATTTTACTTGCTTGCTTTGTTTCCATAGTTGAATAATTCAACACTATTTGAAATATGTCAAGTCAAAAATTGAATTAAAATTTTTTACAGTAATATTACTGTAAAAAAGAATGAATAAAAATATGATGTTATTGGGCAGTGCTTGCTTTTTTACCAAAAATAAATTTCTTAAAAAAGAAAAATTTAAATATGGTTGCTGAGCTTTGCACTATGAGAAAAACATAAAAATAGTAATAGCCATACACATCAACAAAGAGCCAAAATAAACAAAACTCAATGGTACGAAAAATGGCCGATGAGGATAGAAATTGTATGTACTGCTTGAGAAACTTAGGTCTGATTGCCTCACTAAACACAAAGTAGCGGCAAACTAAAAATGACATACTGGTGGCACAAAAAATGGATATCAAATAAGCCACAGTTTCAGGAAATTGTAATATCTCTACGCAAAAAGTTAAAACAATTATATTAGTTATGAAAGCAACTAGGGAAGATTGCAAAAACTTTAAACCTTTAAAGAAGTCTTGCTTAAGCTTTTCAGTATTCATTTTTTTTACTAACATTATAAATTTCGCGACCGCTCAAGGTATAAGATTTCTTCAGTAATGCGCCTTTGTGCTCGCATAAGCTCACCAATGATAGCAAGGGCATTAAATATTATGGCAATTAAACTTGATATGACCACTAAAAGTAGTGACGGTAGGTGTTCACGAATAAAACCACCTGTACCCCAAGCAAGGTATAATGCCCTAAATCCAATTAAAAAAGCCAAAGTCCAAAAAGGAATAGATAGCATAGAGAAAAAACGACTTGGGCGATAGAGTACAAACATGGAAATAATGGTCATGCCAGATTTGGCAATATATTGTCCCATGCTGGTGAAAAGCCTTGAATCGCGCGTTTTAGGATTAACGCGAATATCCACTGACTCCACGCGTAGTTTATTTGTTCCAGCATGAATTAAAGTTTCCATGCAATAGGAAAAGTCAGAATGAATAACAGTGCGTAACATGGCCTCGCGCGAAAATGCCCTAAAACCGCTTGCTGCATCGCGTACAGTGGTCTTAGATAATTTTCTCAAGGTCCAACTACCCAGCAATTGGAGGACTTTTTTGGCCGTGCTAAATTCTTGATGGTCACGAATGGGCCTACAGCCAATGACAATATCTGCCAAACCATCCACCACAGGCTGGCAAAGCTTATCAATATCAGGTCCATAATATTGATTATCACCATCGGTATTAACCAATATATCAGCCCCATGTTTTAATGCATACTCAATACCATTTCTAAAAGCAGTAGCTAAACCACGATTGGTCCCAAGGCTAATAACATGCTTAACTCCTAGTGCCTTAGCTTTTTCTACTGTTTTATCCGTACTGCCATCATCTACCACCATAATCTCAATTTGGCTTATACCAGGAATGGATGTGGGCAAGTCATTTATGACTTGCTCTATGGTGTTTTCTTCATTAAAGCAGGGTATTTGTATGAATAAAATCATGTAATGCCTTTAAATTAAAAAATAATATCTTCAAATTTTAGGTGTTTGAGTAATTGATGTCAAGAAAGTATTGTAGGAGTTAAATTTAATCCTTAGCTAGTAATGCTTTTTGACGAAAATTAAGCGCATCATCAAGGCCACGCCCAGCATCGTAAACTCCTACAATATCATCTATTACTTGTATGTTTTTGGCCCGTCTTGAGTATCGAAAAATATTTTTATAATCTGCCTCATATTGGTTACCAAGCCAACCTTGACAAAGAGTAACTACAAGCTCTCTGCTTAAACAAAGACAAAGGGGGTCAATATTGGCTGGACGAATAAGTGGCAACTCATCTTGTGCTCTTGGTAAAAATGCAATGTCATGAGCACTAGACACATCTATGCGTGCAATGAGCATATCTGCATCTTGATGATTTTCATAAACACTAAAAGCTTGCTTAGTTAGTATATTGTCATCATCTAAAAAAACAAGACGCTTACCACGTGATGCCTTTAATAAAGCGTGGCGTATGGCATTACCAAAGTCGTTATTACTTGGCAGGTCGTAATATTTTATACTATTATCTTGGCAAACGCGCTCACCTTTTACACCATCAAAGCCCACTAATATTTCTACATCGTCTTGAGTAAGATTAGCGTAATCGCGCGCATTTAGCACTGAGTCTATGGCCAAAGCCAGAGCTTTTGGTCTATCACCACGGCTAGGTATAATAACGGTATATTTTGGCATTCCCAAAAATTAGCATGTTTATTTATCCCCTTCAAGGAGATTTCTAAAGCAAAAAAGGGTGAAGCCCTAAAGCCTCACCCTTAATATAGTTATATAAACGGTTTTCGCAAATTATTTTGAAAACTAAGTTTAGTACATGCCGCCCATGCCGCCCATACCACCCATGCCGCCCATATCAGGCATA
>CAYJLD010000087.1:0-8866 GCA_964371195.1 uncultured Desulfovibrionaceae bacterium
GCCCGTAAGGGGGTTTGTCATCTGTCTAAGACGGGCACTTAAAAAATGCCCGTCTTTTGTTTTTATTATTTTGTCAATAGATTATTATACACCATCATATACATCAACATTAGCAGTCTTGCCACGTAAGATGAATAGTACAAGAGCACCAACAGCTACAGCAGCACCAATAATATTAGATGTTTCAATGGGTAGCCCAAAGCCTAGTCCCTTCATGAAGCAGATATAACTGATAGTGGCTGCAGTCATGACAGTAGCTGGGATTGAAGCAATCCAATGTAAGCGATTATTTCTATATAGATATGCAGCACCAGACCAAAGCACTAGAGCAGCTAGAGTTTGGTTAGCCCAACCGAAGTATCTCCAAAGTACGCCAAAGTCGATTTGAGTTAAAGCTGCACCCACAACAAAGAAAGGTACTGCAATCATAAGACGCTTAGCAACGTCTTTTTGTGAGAAGCCCATCATTTCAGCAATGGTAAGACGTGCAGCACGGAAGGCTGTGTCACCGGAGGTGATAGGTAGAATGATAACACCAAGAATAGCTAATACACCACCAACTTGGCCCATAAGAGCATAAGATGCATCAGCAACAACCTTACCAGGACCACCAGCACCAAGAGTTTCTTGAAGCAATTCTGGGGTTTGATAGAAGGTCATGCCAACGGTTGCCCATACAAGACCAATAAAGCCTTCGGCAATCATGCTACCATAGAATACTGGCTTGCCAAGTTTTTCATTTTCAAGGCAGCGTGACATAAGAGGTGATTGGGTAGCATGGAAACCACTAATGGCACCACAGGCAATGGTAATAAACATGAGAGGCCACATTGGTAAATCTTTAGGATGCTGATTGGACCACTCAGCAGCTGGGAAGAAGTCATAACCATCAATAAAGAGCATGGAGGTAATACCAACAGCCATGATGATAAGTACGGCACCAAAGAGTGGATAGAAGCGTCCAATAATTTTATCAATGGGTAGAATGGTTGCCAAGAAGTAGTAAGCAAAAATTACTACAACCCACATTGTTGTGGTCATATAATCAGTGGTAAAGGTTGAAAGCATTTTAGCAGGAGCAGTTACAAATACAACACCTACGAGTAAGAGTAAAAGCACTGCGAAGAAGCGCATGAGTTGTTTGGGGAATTTACCAAGGGTATAACCCATAATATTTGGTACATTTTCTCCACCATAGCGCATGGACATCATACCAGCCATATAATCGTGTACAGCACCGGCAAAAATGGATCCTAAAACAATCCATACTAGAGCAGCTGGGCCATATAAAGCACCAAGGATAGGGCCAAAGATAGGACCAACACCAGCAATATTTAGGAGCTGGATAAGCCAAATTCGACCTGTACTCATTTTAACATAGTCTACCCCATCAGCCTTAGAATTTACAGGGGTAACTCTTTTTTCGTCGGAACCAAAGACCTTATCGACAAAAGTTCCATACACGATGTAGCCAACAATTAAGGCTGCAACGGCTAGCAAGAAATACATACTGTTTGACATAAGTCCTCCATGTTTAACACAATTCATCAAGTCTGCTTTTTAGTTTATTAGAAAAAAGCCACATAAGCCTCTCAACCTCTAATTAGTAATAATTAGCAACACTAATTGTCGATTGTTTGATAGTGACTAAGTATCTTATTATTCACTACAGGTCAATTATTGATTTAAATTTTTAGAAATTTAGCGGAGCAATTTTTAGTATAATATGACAATCTTGTAGTTTCTTTTGTCTAACAAAATGGGTTTGAGCCAAAAGTTTTAATAAATATTGTTGCATGCTCTAATCTCTTGCTTTATTAAACAAATTAATTTAAGTTGCCATGCAAATTATAAACGAGAAAAATATGTTAATTCGCCGTAAGGGCCAAGGCCCACTTATTTCTTCAAGTTGCTCACATCCAGCTTTACGTATGCTTATACTTATAGGCATTTTTGCCATGACAGCGTCTGCTTTTTGGTGGCACTTTGAAAGACGTATGAATATTATAGCTCCGCCTGCTGGTATTTATGCCATTGTTGATGAAAGTGATAGTATATCAAAAAATGAATTAAAAACTCTATATAGTTGGCGTGACGCCTTTGAAAAAAAATGGGGCATACCGGTTTTTTTGCAAGTAAGTGCCAAAGAGCTGCAAATACCAAAGTTTTCAGCAGGAACTTTATTTGTAGGGGTAGGGCTTGAGCATAAAGAAGCAAGTATTGTATTTCCATCCCTTGTACGCAAAGCACTAGGTGAGGGATTACGAATACTTGCTGAAGAAGAACTTAAGCATTGCATTAAGGATAAATCACCTGGGTACTGCTTAGATGTGACTATGAAGTCCCTTTGGGATGGTTTTTAACTAGTAAGCAATTGAAATATTCATGAAAATAACTCTTCAAGATGTATCAAAATTTTATGGAGCACGCTCCATTTTTGAAAATTTTTCCTTGGATATTGAGTCAGGCACAAGACTTTGTGTATGTGGACCCAATGGCACAGGAAAGTCTACGTTATTGCGTATTATAGCAGGGGCAGAATCCACTGATGCAGGCCAAGTTATTTTAGCCAAAAATTGCCGTTTGGGTTATGTAGAGCAAGAATTTGCGCCGCAAGCATTGCAAAAAAATTTGCTTCAATATGTGCAAGAAGCTCTGCCTGATTGGAAAGATTTTTGGGTGGAGTGGGAAGCAGCTCTTGCTAGTAATGATGAATCAAAACTTGAAAAGCTCATGGTAAAACAGCATGAGCTGGAAATGCTTTATGGCTATAATCCTGAAAATAGAGCTAAAACTGTACTTTCTGGTTTAGGCTTTTCTGATCGAAAACTAAGCCTAAATTTAAGCCAACTTTCTGGGGGTTGGCGAGAAAGGGCAAAGCTTGCGCGTGTACTAACTGCTGGAGCAGATGTTTTATTACTTGATGAACCCACCAACCACTTGGATATTGAGGCCGTGGAATGGCTAGAAAGCTTTTTGTTAAATTTCAAAGGTGTACTAGTTTTTGTGGCTCATGACCGAGTTTTCATGGATAATATTGGCTCACATGTATTATATTTAGGGATGTCGCGGCCCTTTGTGCGTAAGACAACTTTTACGCAATTTTTGGCTTATCAAGAAGATTTGGAAATGCAACGACAACGTGAAGCCAAAGCCTTGCAAGATGAAATCTCACGTAAAATGGCTTTTGTAGAACGCTTTAGAGCTAAAGCAAGCAAGGCTAGACAAGCTGGTTCACAGCAAAAAATGGCTAAAAAACTTGAAAAAGAATTACAAAGCCGTCAGCCAGAGCAAAAAAGACGTAATTTATCCTTTAGCTGGCCAAAGCCAAGTCGTACCGAAAAAACTGTGCTTAGTGCCGTAGATGTGGCTTATGCTTTTCCTGATAATGGTAAAAGCCTTTGGCCGCCACTTTCGTTTACACTTTATCGTGGGCAACGCATTGCCCTTGTTGGGCCCAATGGTTGTGGTAAGTCTACCTTATTAAAAGTTATAGCAGGCAAGTTGGAAAAAAACGGCGGCACTGTGGCCATGGGATCATTGGTGCAGGTGGGTTATTTTAGCCAGCATCAATTGGAAATTTTACGCGCCACTGGTTCTGTACTTAGTGAAATTCGTAGGCTTTCAGATCCACGTACAACTGAAGAAGAGCTTATGAGCGTTTTAGGGCTTTTCTTACTTGGTCAGCAATATTTTGAACGTAAGGTAGAGAGTTTGTCTGGCGGTGAAAAAAGTCGCCTTATTCTGGCAACACTTTTTTTAGCTCGTTGCAATTTTTTGATTTTGGATGAGCCTACTAACCACTTAGATTTAGAAAGCCGTGAAGCATTAATCACAGCCCTTGAGTCCTTTGAGGGTACTGTGCTCTTGGTGGCGCATGACCGCTGGCTTTTATCTGCTCTTGCCGAAGAGGCTTGGGCTATTTCTGAAGCTGGTATAACCATATATGAAGATGGCTTTGCCCAATATGATGCGGCAAGGCGGCAATTGGCCCTACAAAATGTCCCCACTGCATCCAAGGAAAGTGCTACATTAAATTTGTCGCGCGAAGAGCAAAAACAACTAAAACGTGAACAAGCTCAAAGACGTAATGCACTATATAAAGAAATTAAGCCCTTACAAGATAAATATGCAGTTAAGGAGGCTGAGCTTGAGGCCATATTACTTGAAATGTCAGAACTTGAACAAAGCCTTGCTAGTCCAGAAGTATATGCTGATAGTGGCACATCTACGCTTATGTTAAAGCGCTTTAATGAATTGCAAAATATGAGCGAAACCTTGATGGAAAGTATGTCTACAATTGAATTAGAGCTTGCAGCTAAGGGTGAGTGCTAGGTTTGGCTAAACAATGTGGTGCTTCACTATGAAGTATACTTTTTTGTAAAGTGAGTATAGACTGCATAGCTCACTAGCTTATGAAAAATTGTATGTAAATACAAAATATATAATTTATTAAGGAGAATGTCATGTCTAATAATTTACGCGTGGCCGTAGTTGGTGCAACGGGAGCAGTAGGTCGCGAAATGCTAAAAACTCTATATGATCGTAAATTTCCAGCTACGGAAATAGTACCCTTTGCCTCAGCACGTTCTGCTGGAAGCATAGTAAAATTTGGTGATGATGACCTTGTAGTGCGTGAATTAAAAGAAGATGTGTTTGCGGGCTTCCATCTTGCAGTTTTTTCTGCAGGTGGTGGAACATCAGAGCGCTTTGCTCCCCATGCTGCCGCGGCTGGTTGCATTGTGGTAGATAATTCTTCCGCTTGGCGTATGGATGAGCGCTGCCCTTTGGTGGTTCCGGAGGTAAATGCCCATGACCTTGAAAAGCATCAAGGTATTATTGCTAATCCCAATTGCTCAACAATTCAGATGATGGTGGCACTAAAACCATTGCATGATGCTGCTAAAATAAAACGTGTAATAGTTTCTACTTATCAAGCCGTTTCTGGAACAGGTCAAAAGGCCATTGAGGAACTAGAAAAGCAAGTGCGCCAAATTTTTAATATGCAAGAACCAGATGTAGAAGTATATCCGCATCGTATAGCTTTTAATTGCTTACCACATATTGATGTATTCCTTGAAAATGATTACACCAAGGAAGAAATGAAGATGGTACATGAAACGGTTAAAATACTTGGTGATCCTTCTGTAAAAGTGACTGCTACTTGTGTGCGCGTACCTGTATTTTATGGGCATTCTGAAGCAGTGAATATTGAAACAGAAAAGAAATTAAGTGCCAAGGAAGCAAGAGCTATTTTAGCTCAAGCTCCTGGAATACAAGTATATGATAATCCAAGTGAAAAAATGTATCCCATGCCTATTGATGCCGCCGGCGAATATGCAACCTTTGTAGGGCGTATTCGTGAAGATGAAAGCATTGATAATGGGCTTAATATGTGGGTTGTAGCAGATAATATACTTAAGGGAGCAGCCCTTAACGCTGTGCAAATTTGCGAAACGCTCTTGGAACGTAATCTTCTTGGTGTTAAGGATACCAAGGTGTTTTTAGCTTAATGCTTAACTTTATCAATGGAATATTGAAGCAGAATGCAAGTTCTTGATTTTAATAATTATCTTGAGCGCATGCTTGCAGCACCGCGTCCTGGGCAAGATAAAATACTTGCCTTTTATGAGCATCGTGTAGGGGCCATTTGTAAGGATGTGCCCCTATTGCTAATTCCTCTTGATGATCATCTTTGTCATCGAGGTGATGGGGCTTTTGAAAGTATATCATATAGAGAAGGTAAGTTATTACAACTGGAAGCTCATCTTAAACGTATGCAAAGCTCAGCGGCAGGGCTTAATATGACTCCGCCTTGCTCATGGGATGAAGTGCGCCATATTATTATGCAAGTGGCTAAAGCTAGTGCAGAGTTAAATGGGGCCATACGCATCTTACTTGGACGTGGGCCCGGAGGGTTTGGTATATCTGCTAGAGAGTGCCCAAATACAAGTCTTTATGTTGTGGCCATAAAAAGCCATGTGCCATCTGAAGATTGGTATAATAAAGGATTAACTGCCTTAGCTTCCAACATCCCAGCCAAGCAAGGTTATTTGGCTAAATTAAAAAATACTAACTATTTACCTAATGTACTGATGGATGCGGAAGCACAAAAATTAAATGTAGATGTGACATTTTCCTTTAATGAACAAGGATATCTTGCTGAGGCAGCTGTTGCTAATGTGGCAATTGTAACCGCTGATAATGTACTGGCTTCTCCATTTTTTGAACAGGTACTACCCGGTACAACTCTTTGCGCAGCATTAGAGTATGCCAAGGAGTTTATGCCCACGCAATTTTGCAATATTACAAGAGATGATATTTTAACTGCCAAGGAAGTTTTGCTTTTTGGATCTACCCCACTGTGTGTGGGTGTCACTCACTTTGAAGGTAAGGCTATTGGTTTAGATGAATTCGCAGCAGGTAAGGTTGGGCCTTTAGCCCATAAATTAAGAGCAGGTCTACTTATGCGTCTTTTGGCTGAGGGGACAGAATTTTTATCATGAGCACCCAAAAAGAACAATGCACTATGTTAGATGATGAAATAAAGCCTAGCCCCAAATCTAAGATTATGGTTTTCCTTCTTGATACATCTATGGATTTTTTAAATCCGCAAGCCGAGCTTTTGATGTTAGCCCTTCGTTTGCAAGAACAAGGATTTAACCCACATATCTTTTGTCCTACTTCATCCACGCTTATGCAAAAAGCTGAGGAGCACGGTCTTTTTGTACAATCTATTTCTAATGGAACAAAGCCTAGCTTTGCAGGATTATGGCGTATTTTTTGGAAGCAAAAAAATAATGTTCCTTTATGTATACACACTTTTACAGAAAACTGTTTGCCTTTAGCAAAGCGCATTGCCGCCAGACGTAAAAACAATAGTACAATTCTTTTACATTCATGTTTTGATGCACCAAATCAAACTAAGACATTGGCTAAGTATTGGGATGTGCCACAAAAAATTGTGTATCCTAGTAAATATATGGCTAATGTTTGGGCTAAGGCAGGTATTAATCCAGATAAAGTATGTATTATCCATACTGTAAGTGAGGATTTAGCACCATATGTAGCGCAAAAGAGTAAGCGCTGGATTTTTATTGCCACAGAGAAATTGGAGCAAAATTCAGGCATCGATTTTTTACTAAAAGCTATGTCTGCTCTTTGGCAACATCCATATTTACCCGAATGGGAAGTGCGTGTTGTGGGTTCTGGGCCATTGCTTGAAAAATTACTAGATGAAGCCAAAGCCCTTGGGGTGGAGTCGCGCTTAGCCTTGTTGGGTGATCAAAATATGACCGATGTTATGCCATATGCACATGCTTTAGTGTGTCCTCATGTTGAAGGGCAGGGTAACTTGTCTGCCCTTATGCGAGCTTGGAATTGTGGTATGCCATTAATTTGTACTATGGTTAATGGAC
This sequence comes from uncultured Desulfovibrionaceae bacterium, assembly GCA_964371195.1. Taxonomy (GTDB): domain Bacteria; phylum Desulfobacterota; class Desulfovibrionia; order Desulfovibrionales; family Desulfovibrionaceae; genus CAYJAD01. Next base: position 7,419 of record CAYJLD010000087.1, read on the forward strand.
ACATGGAAATTGCCAATACAAATAATGCTTTACTTACACCAGAGGCTGATCCACAACGCCTTGCTGCAGCTATGATTGAATTTATGTGTCGCCCGGAGCGCGTAGAGCAGTTTATAAAAAGCAGTGCAAGCATGGGTTCTTATGCTAAGACAACAAGGTTGCAAAATCAATATCTTAAGTTATACCAAGACTGTATAGCAAGGCGTGGCTGGGTTTTAACAACTTAATGAAAGCCAAAGAATGGGTATTATATGAAGTGCAAAGTATGTAAAGAATTAGCAGCGGTCAGCTTGCGAAGTCATCACGCAGGCTTTTGCGTAGCGTGTTTTTTACAATTTTTTAATAGACAAGTAGAACGTGGCATTCGAGGCCCTGGACTATTTACTCATGATGATAATATCTTAGTAGCCCTATCTGGTGGTAAGGATTCACTTGCCCTTATGCTTGCTCTTGCTAAACAAGGCTACAAAGTTACAGGCCTACACATTGATTTATCCATCCCTGGCTCATCAGATGTTACACGCAAAGTTGTAGAAAACTTTTGTGCTAAACATGGTTTCCCATTAATTATTAAAGAAATGGCCAAGGAAGGCTTAGCTATACCCTTGGTTAAAGCTAAGCTTAAAAGACCTATATGCTCAGCTTGTGGCAAAATAAAACGCTATTATTTTAATAAAACTGCTATGGATCATGGCTTTACTGCTTTAGCCACAGGGCATAATTTAGATGATGAAGTGGCCAGACTTTTTAGTAATACTATACGTTGGGATACAGCATATCTTTCGGACCAAGGCCCACTGCTAGAAGCAGAAGATGGTTTTGCACGTAAGGTTAAACCCTTGTGGCGTCTTACAGAATTTGAAACGGCAAATTATGGGTTTTTAATGGATATTGAGCATCACTATGCCCCCTGCCCCTATAGTGCCGGTGCAAGCTTTACATATCATAAGCATTTATGGCAACAGCTTGAAGAGGCTATGCCAGGACGTAAACTTGATTTTTATCAGGGATTTTTGCAACGCGGAAGACCGGTGTTCTCTCGCCAAGAAGCTGAAAGCGGGCAAAACCTCTCGCCTTGCACAAAATGTGGATACCCCACATCCATGGAAGTATGTGGGGTTTGTAGAATTAAAAGCACCCTTCAAGAGTGAGTGCTTTGTCTATCGACTATTTACAGACGTAAAACGTCTTGGTCTTCTTGCTTTGGTAGTGCCTCACGAGGCACTGCTCGAGAACCTCAACCACAGGGCATTACAGCAATATTATAGTGTTTAATTAGACGTGCTAAGATGTAAACAACGGCTATACAGAATATTAAAAGTAAAAATTGTCCCATACTAACCTCGGATTTAATTTATTTTCATTTATAACTTTCTAGTACTAAACGTTTTAGTAATCATTACTATATAGTATTTTTTTAACAAATGCAAATGCTATGTATTGGCCCC
>CAYJLD010000088.1:0-8681 GCA_964371195.1 uncultured Desulfovibrionaceae bacterium
GTGGTGAAATGGCTAGGAAGCAAAAGTTTTTTTGGACAATATGCTCAAAAAAATATAACTTAGTAACAACAATATTTATATTTTAACTGGCGGTTGATGTTATGAAAAAAACTGACCATCCATTGGCAATCTTGCCACAGCTTGATTTACATTTTGAGCATGTTGGTGCTGTACCTGATGATGAAGATTGTTTTGCCCTATGGGATCAGCATAATATGCTAGAAAATATACGCATTCACTCTCTTTTAGTAGCTGATTTTGCTACATCACTTGCAGAGATTGCTAGTGCTAGGGGTTGTAATGTGTGTGTAAGGTCAGTGAGGGCTAGTGCCCTTTTACATGATATTGCTAAGACGTATACTATTGAACATGGTGGCAGCCATGCGCAAATTGGAGCCTCTTGGGTCATTAGCGCAACAGCTAATAGGCAAATAGCACAAGGTGTGGCCATGCATGTTCATTGGCCTTGGGAGCTTCCTGACGACATTTGTCGGCTACCTTTTTTCGTAATTTATGCCGACAAGCGAGTAATGCATGAAAGGTGCGTACCGTTGGATACACGCTATGAGGATTTATTGGTGCGCTATGGCCATACAGATGAACATAAGGCCTCAATTCATGCATCATATATGCAAGGTAAACATATTGAAAGTGCTCTATCAGCACAACTTGGGGTAAGCTTAGATGCGTATACTATTGATAGCGGGCGGTTGGTCAAACGAGCGTGAGGTTTCACTTAATGGTGCAAAAAATATAGCTGCTGCTCTTGAAGATTTAGGGCATATTGTGACATTTTTTGATTTGAGTATTGGATTTAATAATTTATTAACAGCTGCAAAACAAAATGATTTTGCTTTTATTAATTTACATGGAGTACCAGGTGAAGATGGTTTAGTGCAAACTATGCTTGATAGCATAAAAATACCTTACCAAGGTAGTGGAGCTGCAGCGTCCTTTTTGGCTTTACATAAAGCAGCAACCAAACAAGTATATCGCATCTCAAACATACCCACACCGGATTGGGAGTTTTTTTCAAGTCTACCTTCTAGCACTTGGCAGCCTAGCTTCGATTATCCAATTTTTGCAAAAAGCAATACTGGCGGTTCATCACTTTTATTGTTTTGTGTATATAATCGTACAGAGTTAGATGAAGCCATGAAAAAAATTTTTGCAGCGGGATGTGATGTCCTTCTTGAACCAAGTATTTCTGGAGTTGATACAACTTGTGGAGTACTTGGAGATGAGGCCTTGCCGCCCATACTTATTCGACCACGCGGTGATTTTTTTGATTATGCCAGCAAATATGAAAATGGTGGGGCAGAAGAAATATGCCCAGCACCATTACCGCCAGAAGTAAATTTAAAGATGCAAGAATTGTCATTACAAGCTCATAGAGCTTTGGGACTTTATGGATATAGCCGTACTGACTTTAGGCTTAGCGCAGATGGTGATTTATTTACAATTGAAACCAACACCTTGCCCGGTATGACTAATACAAGTCTCATTCCACAAGAAGCAGCAGAGGTGGGCATAAGTTTTGGGTCACTCTTAGAAGAGTTAATTCGCTTAGGCTTGCAAAGGTAAAAACTATTTTTTGAGCCAGTGCGCAATGGTAGCATATAGTTTTTGAGGGTCTATGGGTTTAGTTATATGGTCATTCATGCCATGCTCAAGGCTTATTTCTTTATCGCCAGTCATGGCATGGGCTGACATGGCTATAATTGGTAAATTGGTAAATGATGGATTTTCGCGTATCTTTTTGGAGGCGGTAAGACCATCCATAATAGGCATTTGTATATCCATTAATACTAAATCATAAGGGCTTGAGTTTAATAAATCCAGTGCTTCTTGACCATTAGGAGCAATGTCTACTGTGTATCCCACAGCCTGCAGTAGTTCCATAGCAATAAGTTGATTAATTTCATTGTCTTCTACTAACAATATATGGCCATGCTGCTCTTGTAATTGTTTATCTTGTTTAGAATCAGAGGTGTCAATTGTTTTGATATCATGTTCGCTTGCTATGGCAAAGCTACATACAAAGCGAAAAGTTGATCCTTCATGCACTTTGCTTGATATTTCAATTGTTCCGCCAAGCATTTGTGCCAGACTTCTAGAAATAACTAAGCCAAGTCCCGTGCCGCCATATTTTCTAGTTACAGATGAATCTGCCTGAGTGAAGGCAGAAAAAATGCGATCCATTTGCTCTTGACTAAGTCCTATGCCTGTATCTTGAATGGAAAATGAACAATGAATTGTATTGTCATCACTTTGGGTACTTTGCACATTGATATCAATATAACCTTGCTCAGTAAACTTTAAAGCATTACTGGTTAGGTTAAAAACAATTTGTTTTATACGTAAGGGGTCACTTAGCAAATATGTTTTAGCAAAATCACCGCAATTAACATAGAACTCAACACCTTTTTCCTCGGCCTTTTGGAAAAATAAATTATTCAATTCGTCACAAATTTCATCCAAAGTAAATGGTATGGATTCAATTTCTAATTTACCAGCTTCAATTTTAGAAAAATCTAAAATATCATTGATAATGCGTAAAAGATTATTGGCTGAGTGGATGATTTTTTGTACATAACTTTCTTGCGTGCCAGCAAGCTCAGTTTGTGAAAGGAGGTATAATAGCCCTAAGATACCATTCATGGGTGTTCTTATTTCATGACTCATATTGGCAAGAAATTCACTCTTAGCTTGAGCATTCTTCTCAGCAACATCACGTGCTTCACGTAAATCTTTTTCTGCTTCATGAACTTCATTAAGCATAGCATTTAATTCACGCAAATCTCGTAAATAGCTCACTATGGCATATCTTTCGCGATCTTTAATGCGTACAAGAGTAAGCTCAGCTGGAATATTTTCCTTGGTAATAGGGTGCAGATATGTAGCTTCAAATCGGCAGAAACCTTGTTTTAGGGCTATAGCGAGTTTTTCTACAATCATAACAAGGCTATTAGTGTTGTCTGGTTGTAATGTAGGTAGGGTCTGGTCAAAGTTTTCAAGCATCTCTTGCTTGGATGAGAAGCCAAATAGCTTTAATGACTCCTCATTGCAGTCTATAAGGTTTTGGCTATCATCCCATAAATTAATGCACAGAGGTGTTGAGTCAAACATAGCTTGAGTTCTAGCCTCAGCCTCACGAGTTAGCTTTTGACTCTTTTTTAGCTCGCGTAAATCTTTGGTAAAGCCAATGACAATGTAATCCCCACGATGTTCAGTGCGAATAAGCGTAATTTCTGCTGGTATTTGTTCACCATTAAGTTTTTGATGTAACCATTCAAATTTACAATAACCATCCCTAAATGCAGTGGTAATTTTATCTAAAGCTGATTCAGCTGATAATTGCCCATCTGGCTGAAGTTCTGGTGAAAGTTCAAAAAATCGATCTAGATATTCTTGCTTGTCATTAAGATCAAATAGTTTTACAGCTGCTAAGTTACAATCAATGTTTTGAAACTCTTGATTCCAAAAGTTAGCACAAAGTGGGGTTGTATCAAGCATAATTTGAGTGCGCTCTTCAGCAGCTCGAGCACGAGCTTGGCTTGCCTTAAGCTCACGTAAATCCTTGGTATAGCCAATTACAATATGCCCACCTCTATACTTTGTACGGATAAGCGTAATTTCAGCTGGTATTTGTTCACCATTAAGCTTTTGATGCAACCATTCAAACTGGCAATAGCCATCTTTAAAGGCAGTGGTAATTTTGTCTAAAGCAGATTCAGCAGAAGATTGACCATCAGGCTGAAATTCTGGCGAAAGCTCAAAAAATCTGTCTAGGTATTCCTGCTTATCCTTAAGGTCAAAAAGTTTTGCTGCTGCTAAGTTGCAGTCAATATTTTGAAAATCTTGATTCCAAAAGTTAGCACAAAGTGGGGTTGTATCAAGCATCACTTGAGTGCGCTCTTCAGCTTCACGTGCACGCGCTTGGCTTGCCTTAAGTTCGCTTAAATCCCTTTGATATGCTGCAACTACCTGTTCACTACCAATTTTAGTGCGAATAAGAGTAACTTCAACTGGTAAGGTTTCGCCAAAAAGTGTTTTAAAAATCCACTCAAAACGCAAATATCCACTCTTAAATGCTTCTTGTATAGTTCTAGTAATCATATCTAAAGAGCGTTCACCATTGGGTTGAAACTCAGGAACACATTCAAAAAATTTATGCATGTATTCTTCTTTAGATTCAATGCCAAGCATTTGCATGGCTGCATAATTGCAGTCCATAGGTTCAAGTGCACTATTCCACAAGTTTACACCTAAGGGTAAACTTTCTAACATGGCAAGAGTTCGCTTCTCTGCTAATTGTGCTTTTTCATTAACTGCTATAATCTCAGTTAAATCTCTAGCATACTCTATAACAATATATTGATCGGCAAATTTTATGCGTACTAACTTTACCTCTGAAATAATATCCTGTCCCTGAACATTTTTATATGCCCACTCTCCTTGGTAAAAACCATTTTTAAACGTACCACCCAAAATTTCTTTGGCTTTTTCAACAGAAACAGAACCATCCGGCTGAAATTTAGGAAATGCATTATATATACCTTCAAGGTAATCTTCTTTATTGCTAAAACCAAGCATGCGCAATGCTTCATTATTGCAATCGATAACTTTAAAATCCCTGCTCCAAAATGTGATACTTAATGGCGCAGCATCAAGCGTTGCACGTGCGCGCATATCTGCATCACTCTCTGAATAAGTAGCTAGCTCTTGTTGATTTTCCTGTAAGGTACCTAGTATAAACTCAAGATCCTCATTTTGTATGAATGTCAGTTCATATTGAACTGACAATAATCCTTCATCAATTAGATGTGTCCATGTAAATAAAGAGTTTCCATGCTCAACGGCATGTTGCAAATGTTTTGCCATAAGTTCATGTGATTGTTCACCACAAAATTGACGTACAGGGGAAAAGGTCGAGTAGAGCTGTATATATTCTTGAAGATTTGCGACATTAAAAAATTTAAGTAAAGATTGAGTACAAAAGATAAGTTCTCCATCTTTATTCCAACAGCAATTTTTTGCTCCTGATGCATTAAGCAAAGTTGAAGTAAAACTATCAAAAACATCTTGTTGTATACACATGTGCACCACTCCTATTAGAGGCTTATACTATCTTAACAAATTATTTGACAACAAACAAGCGATACTTGACATAAGTATATGGATGTCACAGCGCCTAAGTTTTGCAAGTCATAAGTTTATTAATGCTCTGGCATGTAGCATTTTGCTGTGCAGTATTTGGGCGTAGCTTCGTTACTTATATAGTAAAAGTCATTTCACAGTTGGTTTTAGTATTTATTTGAAAACATATTTCCCTGGCAAGGGAGAAAGTTAAATTTATCTTTGATTATGCATATGATTTTATGGTACAATTTTATAGTAAGTGTTAAAATATCAAATGCATAAATTAATGCATTAATAAATATGTTCATCTTTGCAGGTAAATGTTGAAATTATATTTTCAAAGGTTCTCGATTAGGCATTGAGTACTGCCAAAATTTATAGTTTGAAATTTGATTAAAAAATATACCTACAGTTATGTAACGGTACAAAATGGTTCAGGCAATGGTCATCATATTAGCACAAGGATTAGCTTTATATAAATAGAGAGCAAGTTAGTGAGCTAGTATTGAGAGTAAAATTTGAATAGTCTAGTTATAAATTAATTTGTGGTTACACTATAATGCAATTAACTCTTTGTGGATGAATTGATTTTTCTGCTATGACAAAAAAAAAGTGAGAGGTAAAACCTCTCACTTTTTTTATTAATTATTTAAGAATATTATTCCCAGATAACCATGATGTCTACACGACGGTTAAGTTGTAGAGAAGGATATTCTTTAGTTTCGCCACGACCCTTACTGATGATGATTTCGTTGTTGCAACCCTTGTCTGCAAGATATTTCTTAACAGCCATGGCGCGGTTATCAGATAAGGTTTGGTTGTAAGGAATGCTACCACGTACGTCAGCAAAACCTTCTACGAATATTTTAAGTTCTGGACGAGTCATTAGTACAGCAGCTAGACGATCAAGACGCTCAGCAGTTGCTTTGGTGATGTCATACTTCGCAGTGTGGAAGTAAACAGAACGTAGGCTTTGTACGTCTTGAGCAGGAATGGTTGGCTCATAGAAAGCCTTAGATACGAATGTCTTAGCAGATTCATCAGTATTGATGATATCACGAGCGTCAACAAATAAGGATTCGCTCTTAAGAGCAGCCATTTGCTTTAGAACAGCTAGGCCTTCAGCTTTATCAGCAACAGAAACGATGTGCATTACTGCGCTTGGGTAAGCAGCATAAAGTGCTTGTAAAGCTTGAACACCCATTTTGCCAAGGTTTTCGTTACCGTCAGATACTAGTACCATAGCAGTGTTGCCAGGAAGTTGACCTAACATAGAAGCAACGCCGTCAAGGCCCATGCCTAGTGGGGTCAAACGACCATAGATTGCGCCACCATTAGGGATACCATTAAGAGTTCCCATCCAAGCTGCACGGTCCCATGCACCAGCAGGGGCTACAACAGCGTTAGGAGTCAAAGCACAAATTGCACCTTGATAGCCTAAAAGAGGGGTTTTAGCATTCAAGCGTACAAGAGCTTGTTTAGCCATTTCAATTTTTTCTACACCAGTGGCTTTATGCTTCATATACATAGAACCAGATTGGTCAACAAGCATAAGGATACCATCGGTTACCTTATCATGGATACCAACTGCCTGAAGTGCATGAGCAGGTGCAGACATAACCAGCATGGCTGCAAGAGCCACTAAAGCAATACGAACATGTTTCATTCTAAACTCCTTCCTAAAAGTTAAGTTGCGACAAAAATCTTCCGCAAGACAGTTCTGACATATTTTATCAGTGATGTACAGAAAAATTATGCTGCAAAAACGTTTTTTTTGCATTTCATATTCAATATTATGTTCTGAATGCTTGTGTTCTATTGTAAATTCAAGATATTATGTGTGTTTGTTTGGTTTTAAATAATTTTATTTTTTTTGAATAAATCTAAATTTTCCATCAAAATATTTTTTATAATTAACGGGTAGTTTGTATCAAAATTTTTTTAGGTGTGTTGCACGTTATTATTTAAAATGATGCAACATATTAGGTGGCTTACTGGTATTTTATTGTATACAAATTTTTTATGATACCATGTGTATATTTTCTGGCTCAAGATTTGATAAAAGAGCAGGAATGCGCGCAAATGATGAACGCTGATAATGAATGATGTCTTTACATTTTGACAATAATAGCATGTCTAATACTGCATCACGTCCCTTTTGAACATTGCTAATGCCCTCAACATAGCTATGTAGCGGAATATTGGGACCTTGATAAATCTTAGGGCGTGTTATTGTGTTTGGAAAAATACGGCGTACCATTTTTTCTACTTGTTCGTTATCAGTACATAAAAAAATAATTTCATCATGCTTTGCTATACGTCCAAGTTGCTCTAGCATGTCAGGAAGGGGACTTTGCAAGTCGGTATATCGAATATGTATTCCCACTGGAGTTTTGCTGAAGTGTTGTGCGTAAAAAGTACTTGCTTCATTAATTAACTCTTGATTTGGTTTAATGTATGTTTGGAGCAAATATCGTTCAATTTGATTTTGGTTTAGACTATCAAGATGTCTAAACTTTTCTTTTAGCTTTGTAATTAATGATGTAAGAGGTGTAGTGTCCCAAGCCCAGAAAACCACAATATCGCTATCCATGTTTAGTTGGTTTAAATCGATAGATGTTCTTGCTAAGTTTAATGCTTCCATATGCGCATTGCCCTCAAAAAGATATTCCACAGCTATGGGATCACTTATCCAATCATTCCAATATTCAGGTGATATAGAGTGTTGTTGTAACAAATTTTTAGCCATATCAGCGTATGGTATGCTTTCAATCCCGTTTATGTTAAACCAAAGTGGAAATACATTTGAAAAATCATCGGAATATAGTCCATCTCGCCAGTCGACAAATATTGCTCTATTGCTTAACAAACAATAAGCAATACCACAGATAAGGGCTTGTAAACGATTGGAAAGCCCTCCTGATGCACGTACAATAAGAGTTTTTTTTATGCCGCCCATGTTTCATGCCCTTTTTTTGCTAGAAGATGAAGGTATACAACAAAATCGTCTATTTTATCTGGGCCTTGCTGCATTCTGCAATTGACATAAGCTGTTATATACTGTTCAAAAGTCATTTTTTGTCCATAGGCATTATAAAGTTTATTTTTTTCTACAAAAGATAGGTTAAAAAGTTCTGCAACCTGAGGATGTATAGGCTGGATGAATTCCTCCTCTAAAGCTTTAAAAGCATCACGTATTACAAGTGGTACTTTACCCATACCTAGCAAATCCAAAATTGCATCAGTCACGAATAGGGTCAGTTTAGGTGCTGGATGGTTAACAGTATAAAAAAGCTGTTCCTCACGCCATAAGTCATTTATTATATCCAGTGTTTTGATGTGAGAATGTTTTTCTTTTTCTATCTCTTTTGCACGTGAAAGCTTTAATAAATGGTCTAAATCATATTTTGAGCTTACATCACCATGAAGATAAATATGTATGATTTCAGCTATACCTAAACCATTTTGAGCAAGATATTCAATCAGCATGTCGCCATAAGCCATATGGGTATTATTAGTCCAAAGGGGCCAATAGCCAT
>CAYJLD010000089.1:0-8311 GCA_964371195.1 uncultured Desulfovibrionaceae bacterium
CTTTCTACATTAGGAAAAGCTGAAATTGTGCGAGCAAGTTCACCTTGTAGGGCACGAACATAGTTTACTTTTTGTACGAAATCAGTTTGCCCAACCTTGGTTTCATCAAAAATTTCAAAACCAATACCTTGACCAACTAAATTACCTTCACCAGCCACTTTTAAGCGTAAGTCATATACATTTTCAGCCGGAACCATGATAGTAGTACCATTATTGGTTAGCTCATAAGGTATACTGTCTGTTTGCAAGATAGTAACTACACGGTTAGCATCTTCTGGAGTTAAGTTTGAGTATAATAAACCATAATTAGGTTGATTAATCCATACCGTTAGAGCAATAAAACCAGCTATTGTAAGTACAGCAACACCAGCTATAATTACACGTTGGGTCATGGTGAACTTGGTCCAAAATTCTTTGGCTCTCTCAGTGTACTGTTTGAAATCTGGCATGGGCATGACTTTTCTCCGTTTATTTTAAGTTTAATGTATATACTTTCTATATTACTTAGAATTGGATACGACTTAATTCTTTATAAGCTTCAATAACCTTACCACGTACAGCGGAGGTTAAGCTCATGGCAACACTAGCCTTTTGTAGCGTAATCATAAGCTCGTGTACATTTTGACTACGACCTGAAGCAAATTCGTCAATAGCTGCAGCTTTGGCATGCTGTAATGATTGCAACTTATTAAAGCCGGTAGATAATGTATCACCAAAAGAGTTGGGATTAGCTACAGGCAAAGTTTCAGCAACACGGCTTTTAATAAAATCAGCATGCGCACCAAAGTTTTCACCCTTATCAACACTATCACGCACAAGGGATTGATCTAAAACATGCGCAAAAGCACTTTTATTATCACCAATGGAGGTAGATTCTTTTAAATGTGCTTCGGTTTGACCAAAATTTTGTAGGGCCTTATTATATGCCTGTATTCCAACTGCACTGATACTCATATCAACCTCCTATAGCCTAACGCCCTATTTCTAAGGCTTTTTGATACATTTTTTTAACTGCATCCATGGTAGAAACATTAGCTTCATAATTGCGTTGAGCTGTCATTAAATTGGCCATTTCTTCAACCACGTTAATGTCAGGATAATATACATACCCTTCAGCATTGGCGTCAGGATGCCCTGGCTCATACACTTGCTTTAATGGGCGAGCATCCATGGCAACCGCACTAACTCGCACACCCTTTAACTCACGATCAAGAGCTGAACGCATATGCTTTGAAAAAGGATCATCCACATTGGTGGCTTCTCTAATTACGGTACGACGGCGGTATGGACCACCCATGGGGGTACGCGTAGTCTTGGCATTGGCCAAGTTCATAGAGATTACATTCATCTGAGTGCGGTCTGCACTAAGGGCAGAAGCACTAATGTCTAGAGCTGTCATGAAGTCCATTATTGCTTCCCTTCTTGTATGATGGTTTTAATGCCTTCAAAGTTCTTTTGAATAACTTGGGTTAAGGCAGTATAATGTAATTGGTTCTTAGCCAATTTTGTCATTTCTTTATCAAGGTTTACCCTATCTTCACCATGAATTTCACGTGGCGTAAACTTCTTAAACCACTCAGGGCTAAAACCGTCAGCACTAAATGCTGTAGGCATATGCGCACCAGAGGTGCGAGCCATATTGCCTTTAAGATCAAGTCCTAAAGCTTTTTGTAGCTCACCTTCAAACTCAAGTTCACGTGGCTTGTACTTGGGTGTATTAACGTTTGCCAAGTTACTATTAATAACGTTTTGGCGTTGCAACTGCATGTCCAAAACCTTACCAACTAGATGTATTTGTGATGAGTATAAACCTTTCATAATAACCTCCTGCTAAGCTTAGCTTGGCAGTTTATAATTCTTTGTACTTTCTTATTAGCAAAGGTCGTTCCAAAGCTGTAACATCTTGAAATTAAATATTAATTATGTGAAATTTCCACGCCATATACTTAATCAAATTTTTTAAGTCATCTTTTTGACTTAATTGAATTAAAATTGAGAGCTCTGCACAATTATTTTAAAATATAATTTTGCTGTTAAAATTTTAAAAATTACTTCAATAGCAAAATGCAATATGCAGAGTAAAAGGCACAAAAAATCAATCGCTTAACGAGCAAGCAAAGCTAGCCCTACTCTTGATTTTTGGTCGCATTGGCTGGCGCCAACGCTCCATGAGCCCCTGCATAATGAATTATGCAGGGGCTCAAAATATCATTGCAACAAATATTCAGCTTACAAAATGTAATTTTATATATGGATTTTGGTGCTAATATTCTAAAATAAACACTCGGTTTTGATGCACACGAAAAATAAATGCTTTTACAAAGTCTATATATCTTGATATAAAATTCAGATTAAAACACATATTATTAATATTGAATGGAGCGATTATGAATTTTCTTTTTGTACATCACAATTTTCCGGCCCAGTTTCATAAAATGTCTGAGTTATTGGCAGAAGATAAAAATAATAAGGTTTACTTCCTGTCTCTTTTTAAAAGGCGCAAAGATTTATTTGCCAAGGGTGTTGAATGGCTACAAATTAGAAATGAAAAAAAAGACTTGAGTAAAATTACTCTATATGAGCAATCTTTAATCTTTGCTGAAAGCTTGCTAATGCTTAAAAAGCAGGGCATTAACCCTGATGTAATTCATGGACATGCCAACTTTGGAACCATCAATTATAGCAAAGAAATTTTCCCAGACGCTAGGCAAACCGGTTTTTTTGAATGGTTTTATAATATTGAAGTTGAAAAGCAAATTAACTATATCTTAAAAAACCCACCCCAAACCCTAAATATCCAACAAAGACAGTGTAATATTTTAAGTGTTGGTGCACTTGATATGGTAGATGGTGCCGTTTCAGCTACGGAATGGCAAAAATCTCAATTTCCTGCGGAATATCAGCAAAAAATACAAGCCATTCATAATGGCATTGATACTGAATTTTTTAAGCCTGGCACTCCAGAGCACTTACCAGAAAATATTGCCAAATTAAAAGGCAAAGAAATTGTAACATACACTGCTCGTTCTTTAGAACCACATCGGGGCTTTTTAACATTTTATCGTAGCATACCAAAAATTTTAGAAGAGCGACCCAATGCTCATATTATTATTGTGGGAAGTGAAGAGTCCACCTATTCTCCAGCCCTTTCTGAAGGAAAGACCTATTTGCAAGTCATGCAAAATGAAGTCAAAGTTGATATGTCACGTGTACACTTTATGCCCTTGGTAGAGTACAATATTTATAAATCAATCTTGCAATTATCTTCAGTACATATCTATTTAAGCGTGCCATTTACCCTTTCTTGGTCCTTACTTGAATCCATGAGTTGCGGATGCACCATGGTTGTATCTGATACCCAACCATTAAAAGAAGTTATTAAAGATGGTGAAAATGGTTTATTTACTGATTTTCACGATGCAGACAGTCTTGCAAAACAAGTTTGTTATGCCTTAAAAAATCATAAAAAACTTGAAAAAATGCGTAAAAATGCACGTAAAACCGTAATTGATAATTATGATGAGAAACTATTACTTCCTAAGTATATCAATTTTCTCAAGGGCGTATAAAAATCACTGTATATTATAGGTAATATTTAATATCAAAAACTAAAAGGCCTGCACAGCTTGTAATTTTACCTTTGAAATTAACTTCATCGGCATAAATTGTACTGTTGCAGGCCAATTTTTAAAAATTGCTTAAGTAGCGTCACGCTCCAAAAGACTACGTATAATAAATTATGCAGGAATATTTAAGTGTTGCATCAGCATATTCTAGGTAATTGATCCCCCTCAAGCATGGATAAAAGACGTCTTCCTCCAATATCCGTTTGCATTAAGACCTGCCCAGCACGAGTCACCCCATCTTCTGGAGCTAAAACCCTACCAATACAAGCTGCGTTTGCTCCATACGCGCTTTTACGCATGATACTAAGAACAGAGTCCACGCAAGCTTCAGGCACAATGCAAATTAATTTACCTTCATTGGCAAGGTATAATGGGTCTAGCCCAAGAAATGCACAACCATTACGAACGCTTTCATCAATAGGTACGAGACTTTCTTGCACCTTAATACATAGACCTGATTGCGTTGCAATTTCATTTAAGGTGGTTGCCAAACCACCACGAGTTGGATCGCGTAATACATGCACATCTTCATGAGCAAGACTAGCTAAAATATCTGCAACCATGTGATTTAGCGGTGCTGAGTCAGATTGCACATCGCTAACAAAGGATAATCCCTCACGCTGCCCCATAATGGTTAAGCCATGATTACCCATAGGCCCACTTACCAAAACCACATCCCCAACCTTAGCACCTTGTCCTGTGGGTGGATGCTGGCTTATTACTTCACCTATACCAGTGGTATTAATAAATATTTTATCACACATACCCTTGGGCACAACCTTTGTATCACCAGTAACTATTTGTACACCAGCCTCAGCTGCTGCCTTAGCCATATCTTGAACCACGCGCTCAAGGGTATCAAATTCAAGTCCTTCTTCCAAGATAAAAGCACAACTTAAATATAAAGGCTTAGCACCAAGCATAGAAACATCATTTACAGTACCATGCACAGCTAACGTGCCAATACTACCACCAGGAAAAAATAAAGGAGTAACAGTATAAGAATCAGTGCTCATGGCAATGGGACCGTTAACATTTAATAAGGCCGCGTCATCCATTTTTTCCAAAATTTCATTGGAGAAATGTTTGAAAAAGCATTCGCTAATAAGTCGTTGCGATGCCCTTCCCCCACTACCATAATCAAGTAAAATGGTTTTCTCCATCTTATGCTCCTAAACGATATTTATAATATGCCGCGCATGAACCTTCGGTAGATACCATGCAAGGCCCCACTGGTTTAGCCGGTGTACAAGTTTTAGCAAAAAGTGGACATTGTGGTGGAATAAGCTTGCCCTTTAATACATCACCACATCGACAACCACTTATGCCCTTAACTTCTGGTAATGTAAGGTCAAGCTGTTTCTCAGCATCCATATCCTCAAATTCTTTTTTAATAATAAGACCACTTTGAGCAATAGAACCAATGCCACGCCACAAACCATCACCGCTTAAAAATACCTGCTCAAGCACAGCCCTTGCCCGAGGGTTTCCATCATTATCTACAGCCCGAATATAAGCATTTTCTATTTTACTCTTCTTCCCTTGTAGCTGTTCTGCCATCATACACAAAGCTAATAAAATATCTGCTGCATCAAAACCTGCTACAATACCAGGAGTTTTATACTCTTCTAAAAATTTATAGGGTTCAAGGCCAAGTATGGTAGAAACATGCCCAGGCAAAAGAAAAGCATCCACAGCACAATCCACATCGTCTAATAACACACGCAAAGCTGGTGGAACTAATTTATGACAAGAATATATTAAAAGATTTTTAACCCCTTGCTGCCTTGCCATAAGCATGGTTCCAGCTATGGTAGGAGCTGTAGTCTCAAAGCCAACCCCAAGAAATACAACTGTATCATTAGGGGTTTTTTGTGCTAAAGCTAGTGCATCCAAAGGAGAATACACAACTTCAACTCTTGCACCTTGAGCCTTGGCATGCTTTAAGCTTCGACCATCAGGTCCAGGTATACGCAAAAGGTCCCCAAAGGTAGCCACAATTAAACTATCTCGCCCAGCAAGTTCCAAAAAAGTTGCAACTTCTGCATCATGCGTAACACATACTGGACAGCCAGGCCCAGATAGATGGGTAATGTTTGAGGGCAAAATATCACGTAAACCGCTATGAAATATAGATACAGTATGTGTACCACATACTTCCATAAAGCGTAACTCTTTGCCATCAAGTGTATACTTTAATTTTTCTAAAAGCGGCTTACAAACTTCAGGATTTTTAAAATCACGAGTATAGTCCATAACAAACCTTCTATTAAAATATTTTCAGTTAAACTATATCTCGTAAATCTATGTTATCTTCCCCCTATTGTCCAGTATATGACTTTACATTTATCATCCGAAATAATTACTGAAAGATATATTTTCATAAAATTCAATGCATTTTTTATATTCTCAAAAGCCATATGTTGCCTTTACTAAAAAAATTGATTATTTCTCAATGCGCTAAATGTTATTCATAAAATACTGTAAAAGCATAATGCAAGGAGAATAGTTTGTTCAAAAAGCTTTTAGTAAAAGTGAGAAATTTTTGTGTGCGCGTAAAAGAAGATGGTTTTATTAATACCATACGTGAAATTTCTTTATCGCGTTCAATAAAATTGATGAAATTGTTTTTCACCAAAGCAAATTTTCCGCATTTATATGCAGGTAAAGTTCCATTTATAAAAGGACTTATCGAAAAAGAATTCAAAGCAGTTACTAAAGCTCAAAAACTAATTAAAGCCAACCTAAATGAAAAACATAGTATAACCGGACATTATGTTTGCGTGCATGGTGACAAACAATCCTTTAAAGATAAAAATACGGCTATTATAGCTCATTTTGACTCAGAACATATTATTGATCCATATGTAGAATATATTTGTAAAGAATTAAAAAATATGGGCTTTAAAGTCATACTAACTTCTACACAACCCATAAAGAATAATGAAGTCTTAGAACGCTGGCAAGATTGGGCCGATGCTATATTATATGTCACCTGTGCTGGCCGTAGCTTTACAGCATGGAAAGCCGCGCTAGATTGTTTTCCATCTGTATATGAAAGTAGAGAATTATTACTTACCGATGATAGTTACTATGGGCCATTTACTTCTTTTCAGCCCATGCATGACACCATGAGCAAGATAACATGTGATTTCTGGGGTATTGCATATAGTGAGCACATTGTCCCACACCTAAAAAAAGATTATTTGATGTTTAAAAGCAATATTCTACAAGATAAATCATTCCAGCACTTTATTGATGCCATACCACTCAGTAACAATAAAGAAATATCTCAAAATCTAGAGTTATCCTTGGGCATATATTTAACTATGCACGGGTTTCAAGCAGGTGCCTTTGCACAAAGCCCACATAAATTAATAAACTTAATTAATAATCACAGAGAATATTGTCGTGAATACTTTGACTATGGCACACATATTCTTCCTAAAAAATATATTTGTAGAGATTCTGTTTTTTTATTCTTTCTTAATCTTAGCAAAACAAGGTCATATCAAAATTGTTTTGATATAGCTCATAAACATATATTACGCTTAGGTAGCCTCCCAAACACTCAAACAAGCTATGCTTATCAGTTTTGCATAGGCCATGCATTAAAGAATTATAAGAACTTTCCAGCAAGCATTCTACCTTTATATGAAAAAATAGACTTTCAACAAAACATAAGCTTAACAGAACAAAAACAGCCTTCTATTGCCGTTGCACTGCATTGTTTTTATCCCGATGCATTGGATACTATTTTCCCTTACCTAAAACATTTACCTTCACAAATTCATATTTATGTAACCACTGACACTGAAGAAAAAAAACACTATATTCAACAAAAACTACAAGACTTTACATTTGTTGAAGTTCGCATTTGCCCCAATGCAGGATGGGATATGGCCCCATTTTTTATTGGCCTAAGAGATGTATTATTAAAATATGAATTAATTCTAAAACTACATGTTAAAAAATCTACCCACCTAGATGCTGACTTAGCACATGCTTGGCGTGAAGTCTTATATGGATCTCTCATGGGTAATGCTAAACTCGTTAGCAATATATTACACAGTTTTGGAGTAAACTCAAAACTTGGCGTTATTGCACCTGTATCGTACCCCCCTTTTGCCCTACCTCTACAAAAAGGCAACAAAAAATGCATTAGCAATATTTTACAAAAGAAAGATATTGTCTTACCTCCAGATGCAGTTATTGATTTTCCAGTAGGTGGGATGTTTTGGTGCCGTAGCCAAGCACTGCGCCCTTGGTTAGATCTAAACTTAAAGTATGAAGATTTTAAATCTACCAATGCCATGCATCGCGATGGAACCCTAGCTCATGCTTTAGAAAGACTTATTTTCTGGGGTTGTGGTATTGAAGGTATGACCTGGACTAAATCTAATATATGTGATTAGAAAAATATATAAAAGTTATATTTCTAATCAAGTTTGAACCAAAAGATGCGAAGCCTATCCTTTAAGCGAAGTATAAGTTTTATTGATATAGTAAATCTAGGCGCGTGCGCACAAGGCAAAACTTTTGTTAAGTGTTCAGATAGGCATAATTTTTTTTAATACTCAAAGAAGATAATATGCCAAAATCGCACCCTATGGCGAATGGGCAAAAGGCCGCCAAAAACAATGGTAAGACTTTATATTTCAATGTAAGATACTAAAATTGCATAG
>CAYJLD010000090.1:0-8272 GCA_964371195.1 uncultured Desulfovibrionaceae bacterium
ATGGCGGAGAGAGTGGGATTCGAACCCACGTTAGAGTTTTACCCCTAAACTCGATTTCGAGTCGAGCGCGTTACGGCCAGCTTCGCTACCTCTCCGCAAAGTTACAATTTATTAATCAGGATAATATTTCGTATGGTTAGTATTACATGCCAAGGTAGGCTTCACGAACTTCGGGGCTCGAGAGTAATGCTTCAGCTGTGTCTTCCATAACTATACGTCCATTTTCCATTACGTAACCCCGATGAGCTATACGTAGGGCTTGGTTAGCATTTTGTTCTACCAAGAAGACAGTAGTACCACTTGCATTAACTTTTTCTATAATACTAAATATTTGTCTGATAATGATAGGTGCTAATCCTAGCGATGGTTCATCTAGAAGTAACAACCTTGGGCGGCCCATTAGAGCGCGTGAAATGGCAAGCATTTGTTGTTCGCCACCAGAAAGAGTACCGCCAGCTTGGCGCCGACGTTCAGCTAAAATAGGGAAAAGACTAAATACATACTCTTGATCACGTTTAATTTCGTCTTTATCTTTACGTAAAAAGGCACCTAGGTCGATATTTTCTTGAACTGTTAAATCAGGGAAAATGAGGCGCCCTTCAGGAACTTGGCTAATACCAAGGCGTACAATTTCATGTGGTTTTAGGGTATTTAGTGGTTTTCCTTCAAAAGTTACTTCGCCACTGCGTAAAGGATTAACACCACAAATAGTCATAAGTGTAGTACTCTTACCAGCTCCATTAGCTCCTATGAGTGTTACAATCTCGCCTGCATTAATGGTTAGGCTCACATCACGCAAAGCTTGGATATTACCATAAAATGTTTGTACATTATGTAGCTTAAGCATGGTCTTCCTCACCTAGGTAGGCTTTAATAACACGTGGGTTGGAACGCACTTCTTCTGGTGTTCCTGCAGCTATCCTTGATCCATATTCCATTACATAGATGCGGTCAGACATGGACATTACAATGGACATATCGTGTTCAATTAGTAGAATTGATAATTTATACTCATCTCTAATATTACGTACTAGAGTTTCTAGCTCTTGCGTTTCGTTGGGATTCATGCCTGCTGCTGGTTCGTCAAGTAGCAGTAGGTATGGCTCAGTGGCCATGGCGCGTGCAATTTCAAGGCGACGTTGCGCACCGTAGGATAGATTTTTCGCCTTTTCGTCATATTGCATATGCAAGTTCATACTACGTAGCAGTTCATAACTATATTCTATAGTTTTCTTTTCTTCGTGGCGTGTCTTGCCATCGCGCAATATGGCCCCTAAAATACCAGCCTTGGTACGACAATGACGTCCAATCATAACATTTTCTAATACGCTCATTTCTTGGAAGAGACGAATATTTTGAAAAGTTCTCGCCATACCAAGAGCGGTTATGCTGTGTGGCTTCACACCATTTAAATGATGTTTCTTTTCATCAGGTGTATATAGATAGACATCACCTTCAGAGGGTTCATAAATGCCAGTAATACAGTTAAAAAATGTAGTTTTTCCTGCTCCATTTGGTCCAATAAGAGCTACGATTTCACCAACATTAACTTCCAAGTCCACATCATTTAGAGCTCGTAAGCCCCCAAAGTTACGTGAAAGTGCATTTACTTGTAGTATGGGTTTCATGCCACACTCTCTTTTGTATTAATATTTTCTTCCGGCACTTTGTAGCGGCGTCTTTCACCAGTCACAAGGCCTTGAGGTTTAAAAATCATCATGAGCACCATAACAGCACCAAAAATAAGCATGCGATATTCTGAAAAGGCTCTTAAATATTCAGGTACTAAGATAAGAATTAGTGCAGCCAGAATAACTCCACTAATGGATCCCATACCTCCAAGTACCACCATGGATAAAATCATGGCGGACTCCATAAAGCTAAAACTTGCTGGATTGATAAATGATGTTTTTGCTGCAAATATAACTCCAGCAAAACCTGCCCAGCAAGAGCCCAGTGCAAAAGCAGATAGTTTTACGCGAGTGATATCAACGCCCATGGCTTCAGCTGCAATTTCATCTTCACGTAAGGCTTGTAAGGCAAGGCCTACACGGGAGTTTTTAATACGTGAAATAATAAGAATTGTAATAAGTACAGCAATAAGTACTAAATAGTAGATATATATACTATTTTGAGCTAAGTCTAGCTTCATTCCCATGAGTCCAGGCGGTGGTATATTAGAAATGCCACGTGGGCCACCAGTTACATCTGCCCAATTTTGTAATATGAGGCGCACAATTTCGCCAAACCCCAAGGTAACAATAGCCAAGTAGTCTCCGCGTAGCCTTAAAACTGGAAAGCCTAGCGCAAATCCAAAAATAATAGCCATAATGCCACCAAGAGGTAGGCACACCCAAAACCCTAGAGAAAAATATTGATTTAATAAAGCATAAGTGTAAGCGCCTACAGCATAAAAAGCTACATAACCAAGTACTAATTGCCCAGCAATACCCACAACAATATTTAGTCCTAAGGCCAGCATAACGTACAGCAAGGCTGAAATCATAATATTTGTTTGATACATGGAGCTAACTATGGGCATTATGAGCATGCCAATCAATATAAATAGAGGTAGTCCACGTTTAAACACTGGGCTATCTAACATACTTTGAGTTGTGCTACAAAGGCTTTGGGGCAAAGGAATAATAGGCTCACCTTGAGCTTTGCGCATAAAACAGTAATGCCAAATAATAGCTAAGAAAAATACTGCCACCCCTAGAAAAAATACTTGTTCAAAACGCCAAAGAATAATTTTTTCAATAGCATTGACCTTAACCCCCATGAGCGGAAAGGTTAAAATCATAAACCATATTGCAACAAGCAATGCTTTGACTGCTACTTTCATTGTTATACCTTTTGCACCTTGGCCTTACCCAATATCCCATCAGGGCGGAAAATTAAAATCAGAATTAAAATAGCAAAGGCAATCATATCTTCATAGTTACCAGAAAAATATCCAGTGGTATAACTTTCGCAAAGACCAAGCACAATGCCTCCAAGCATAGCTCCAGGTATGGATCCAATGCCTCCAAGTACAGCGGCAGTAAAGGCTTTAATGCCTGCTAAAAAACCTATGGCAAAGTTTACTTGCCCCATGTGTGATGCAATCAGTACGCCGCCAATGGCCGCAAGTGACGAACCAATTATAAAGGTTAGTGAGATAATACGGTCTGCATCAATGCCAAGCAGTAGTGCCATCTTACGATTTTGAGCCGTGGCACGCATGGCTTTGCCCATGGTTGTATAACGAATAAAAAGTGTTAGGGCGACCATGGCAATGGTACTGGTAACAAGAATCATAAAATCACTTGATCCCATAATACTTAATTCATTTAAAAATTCAAAATTAGGTAATAAGCGAGGAAAGGCAACAAAATCTGAGGTTTGAGCTAAAATTACATAGTTTTGCAAAAAAATGGACATACCAATAGCAGAAATTAGTGGGGAAAGCCTAGGCGCACCGCGCAAAGGTTTATAAGCCACTTTTTCCATAGTAAAGCCATATGCCGAACACCAAATTACAGCTACTAAGGCTGCAATAATAAGAATGGCTAAGGTTGGAAAGCCCATGACCCCAAGCACGCTTGCCACTACAAAGGCGGTGAATGCACCAATCATGTATATTTCACCATGAGCAAAGTTAATTAGCTCAATAATACCATAGACTAGTGTGTAACCCAAGGCTATGAGAGCGTAAATACTACCACGAGTGAGGCCGCCAAAGAAAAGCTCTATAAAATATTGTATGTCCATTTGCTACCTAAATTAACGCCGCATGAAAAACGCGGGACCATAATATGGCCCCGCTAGATAATATTAATCAATGGTAATTTTGTAGTCAGTTTCTACATATTTGCCATCTTTTACTTGATACATGGAAAGGCCAACACCTAGTGGATCGCCAACTTCACTAAACATAATGTTACCTGCTGGGGTATCTAAGCGCTTAGTGCGTAAAACTTCCATGATTTTATCTGAATCTGTGCTTTGAGCAACTTCTACAGCATTAAGTAATACTTGAGCTGCTGCATAGGCATTATAGAAGAATGCACCTGGTTCAGCGTTATATTTTTTCAAATGCTTTTCACGAGCTTCTTGATAAACTTTTAAGCTGCTAGTATCACTAGAAGTTGAAGCATAAACGCCTTCAGCATCTGGGCCAGCCATTTTTATAAATGTATCATCTTTTACACCGTCAGGAGCTACAAAAGGAATGCGTACATTGTCGCGAGCCATTTGCTGTACTAATTTGGAAGCAGTTGGGTGATAACCACCAAAGATAATAGCTTCGGCCTTTTCTCTTTTAAGCTTACGCACAGTGGCAGAATAGTCCACAGCGTCAGGGTTTACAGCTTCAAAAAGTACAATTTCTACCTTGCCAGCTTTTTCTAAAAGTTCCTTATTAGTATCTGCAAAACCTTTACCATATTCACCATTATCATGAATGATGGCAACTTTTTTTACATTTAACTTGTCTGCAACAAAGGCAGAAGAAAGACGAGCTTGAACATTGTCATTGGCAATGGTACGGAAGAAATAAGGATTTTCTTTGCTGGTAGTTAGGCCAGGGGTTGTTGCCGAGGGGGACATGGAAACAATTTTAGCATTGTTATAAATGGGTAGAGCAGCCTTGGTAGCACCAGAGCAAATATGCCCAACAATAATGTCAACTTCATCTGAAACTAACTTTGTAGCAGCATTAGTTGCCATTTCAGGCTTACATTGGTCATCTTGAGCTACAACTACCACTTTCTTACCCATGATGCCGCCTTTGGCATTATATTCTTCAGCTAGTAAATTAGCTGCGTTCCAAGTGGGTAGGCCATAGGAAGCTAAATCACCGGAATGTGCGCCGGGTACGCCAAGTTTGATAACATCAGCTGCAAAAGCTGGAGTGGACAGTAAAGCTATGGTCAAACCAGCAAGCAACAAAGATTTGCCTTTGTTCATCAGAAAAACTCCATTTCAAAATGTTTCATAAAAAGCTTAGGCAACACTTAGCTGCTTAAGCAAAGGGCTGTAACATCAATTACAAAAAATTATGATTTACGTGTAACTATGCTAAAACCAAACAACAGTAGTTAAAATTGTGTATTAACACATACCATTATGATGAAACTGGCCGTGTAAAACAATGCCTGTATCACACAATATTTTCATCATACAACGGGGTAATGCAAAACTATGCCATGAAGGAGCTATTTTTGTCAAATTATTGTGTACAACAAAATTATTACAAAGGTATATTTTATATGTTTTTACATGTTTACAGTGTGAAATATTACTTTCTTTTCTTTTTCGTATGCGATGAACGTAAATGCACACGCATGGGAGCATGCAGAATATTAAAATATTTTCGTAAGGAACGCTCTAAGTAACGTGCATAACTTTCTGATACTCGCTCAGCATCATTAACAAAAAAAACAAAGGTTGGTGGTGCAATTTCTGCTTGAGTAAGATAAAAAAACTTAGCGCGCACGCGCTTGATAACTGGCGGCTGGTGTTTGGTCAGTACGGTTTCCATGGCGCGATTTAATTGTCCTGTGGGAATACGTACTTGACATTCGGCATGAATTTTTTGGGCCATTGGTAATATTTTCTTTAACCCACGCTCCTTGAGAGCGGAAACATAAAGAACTGGAATATGTGAACAAAATGCTAACATTTCTTTAATATTTTTTTCCAATTGTTTCATGCTACCTTGAGGTACAAGGTCAACCTTATTAACTAAAACCATAAATGCAGTCTTGCGCTCGTGCAATAGATCCATAAGCCTTTTATCTTGTAAGCTTACTCCCTCTGTAGCATCTAAAACGAGTAGGGTAATATGTGCCTTGGTACTGGATTTTATAGCAGAGTTTACGGAATATCGTTCAACTGTGTCAGTTATTTTGGTACGCCTTCTAACTCCTGCTGTATCCACAAAAACATAACTTTGCCCGTCTACTTCAATGCGTACATCAACACTATCTCTAGTTGTGCCAGCCACGTCAGATACAATCATTCGCTCACTACCACTTAAAGCATTTATAAGAGACGACTTACCAGCATTAGGGCGCCCAAGCATGGCTAATTTGAGGCTAGTGTCCTGAATGAGGCTTGCTTCCCAGTGCTCAGGTATAAGGTCAAGTAATTCCTCTTGCAAAAGGCGTAAATTATGCCCATGCTCAGCTGATACAGCAATAATGGAAAAACCAAGCGCATGAAATTCTGCAAGCATATGATCTTCACGTTCTGCACCATCTACTTTATTCACAATTAGCAAGGTAGGCTTACCCATGCGTCGAACATGCGCTGCTAGATATTCATCTAGAGGAAGTAAGCCATCACGCCCATCCACCACAAAAGCTACCGCCACGGCTTCTTGCATAGCCTCTTCTGCTTGGCGCAAAATATCAGCTTCAAAACCGCGTATGCCCTCTGGACCTTCTACAACTTCCGCATGAGCATCAAGAGTAATTCCTCCTGTATCTACAATGCCATAGAGAAGCTCACCATGCTTGCGCACAACACCTTCCATACGATCTCGTGTTACACCTGGGCGATCATGAGTGATGGCGCGATTGCTATGTATCAGTCTGTTAAATAATGTGGATTTACCAACATTGGGACGTCCTACTAAAACTATTTGTGGCAGGGACTGTGGAACATGATTTGACATGATAATTCCTCTAAAATTTATGAAAAACGTGTGTAGGCTTATACTTTCAAACTATAAGATGTCAAGTGTATCATGAAAGGATAAGTTATTTCCCCAAGGTGGAAAAATCGTAAAAGTCTTATTTTGTAAACCCAAAGCTACAAATGGTTCTGTATTTGGCAATGTTATACGAAAAGCATGTAAACGCATTTGTTGATTTTGACCCTGACCATACTTTCCATCCCCAAATACTGGAAAACCCTCAGCGGCGAATTGTACCCTAATTTGATGTGTACGGCCAGTAATGAGGCGTATATGCATTAGACTGCAATTATCTTCATGCTGCAGGCAGGTAACTATACTTTCACTGGCGCGACCTTGCTCTTGCGGTAAGGTGTGCACTTTTTCATCATAGCCCTCATAGCGCTTGGCTAAACTGTGCTGCAGCATGACAGGGCCTTTGTGTGGCCAAATACCTTGAATCCATGCTAAGTATTCTTTTATAATAGTTCGCTGACCAAAGGAGTCTTGCAATGCACGTAAACTTGCATAACTACGTGCTACTATAATAACCCCCGTAGTATCCTTGTCTAAACGATGCGCTGGCGTGGGCTTAAATAAATCTTGATTATAATGCCCTTCAAGACGTGTTGCAAGACTATCTACATGTCCTGTGCCCGAATGTACTGGCAATCCATATGGTTTGTTAAATATTAGTAAATGTTCGTCTTCGTATATTACTTCTGGCAGGTTCTGATGTTGTGTAGGGGCCTTCGATGTATTATTTGCAGTAGCAGAGTTGGACATATTAAGAGCAAATGGTGGCATGCGGATGTTGTCCCCAACCTCAGTAAGCATAAATGGCTTGGCACGACTGCCATTAATACGAATTTGACCAGTGCGTATCCATCGATGTAGTAGTGATTGTGGCAAACTCAAACGTCGTACTAGAAATTGTAATAACTTTTGTCCAGCCTCTGAGGCTTGCACCACTAAAATATTATTCTGCGCTGATTCATGCATGGCTAAGCTTAAAAAGAAAAAAATAAAAGCACAAGCAAATATCATACTAATAATTACATAAAAATGCCACACAACTATTTTTTAATCTTATTGTGTGTTGCTGTAATAACTTTTCGTTTTCTTAAAAATTTAATTGTGTGAACAAAATATATTTTAAAATAAATAGGGTGTTAATAACTTTATCAATAAGACATGAATAACTGCCCAACCGCCACGTCGCTGCGTGCACTCCTTGGGTAAGAGCAATATTAATAAAGAACCTGTATTCTTAACTCTTAGCTGCATTGATGCTGTTAACGATACTAAATATTACATACAATGAATTGGTAGGAGTACGTAGATTATGAAGTAATAATCTATCTCCATTAAAAATGACTATCTTTGGTATTCATTTGTAATATAAGGAAATAATACGGCTCAAGGAATAAAAGAATTAAAAAATCAACTGAAAGCCAAGAAAAAAATAAAAAAACAGTTGACTATTGTAGTGAAGTTCTGTAAACACCTACTTCACGGCATTCACTGCCGGAACATGCGTCCCCTTCGTCTAGCCCGGCCCAGGACATCGCCCTTTCACGGCGACGACAGGGGTTCAAATCCCCTAGGGGA
>CAYJLD010000091.1:0-8167 GCA_964371195.1 uncultured Desulfovibrionaceae bacterium
TTTTTTTATTACTATTTTCCAATAAAATTATACTATTTTAGGATGTTATTATATTATTCAGCGTCGACTAGATAAGTTAGCATTAAAACAAGTTAGCTTGTATATCTACAAGTTGCTAAATGTTTCATATACAATTTGTATGTAAAAACATATTGAAATGGTGTATTATTGTTCAAAAACTAGTTTGCGCGCGGTGCAAACTTACAAAATAAATTTTAAGTCTAAGGCAACCTTGGCAAGAGGTCTTAAACTATAACTCACATATATTTACCACTTCCAAGCCCTGCCTTTCAGCATAAGCCACGGTGTAGCGTGTTCCACCAGGAGACCCATTATAATAGCATATAAGCACTGAGGAATTATCTACCATATGGCGATTGCGCTTATGGTAAGCTTTTGTGCCTGCATGATCTGCCACGGCAATAACTTCATTGGCATTAGCAAATATTTCTTTTTCATGCTCGGTGAATGCTCTCCAATTATGGCTAGGAATGACAGCAATGAAGCATATATTTTCATTCTGAACTTTGGCATTAACCACTTCTTCTGCCGCCATCATATCAAAACCATCAGCCATGCCCACATAAAATGTATGAAAGCCTTTTTGCACAAAATCTTGAATAGTATTAGCAAGTTGAACTTGTATTGCAGCCAATGCTACGCCTGTTACTTTGTGCAATCTATGCCCGCTAAAACATATGCTATGCTGTTTATCTATCATCCATACTCCTTCTTAACGATCATACAACATTATAAACATACAAATGTGGCATGGCAATCAATGTTTTTGTAATCCCAGCTAAAAATAACACGTGATTCCGATTTAGAAAATATTACTACTAGCAGAACTCTTTGCCGAGGCAATGTGTGAGGTTGGGGAAGGTTTTTTGAGCAATTAGCCAGCGGTGAAGCAACGCGAAAGTGCCGAGCCGCGAAAAAAACTTTACCGAACATCACACATTCAGCTAAAATAGCCAAATTGGAATGACGTGCTAAAAATAATATATGCTAAAAGTTCACACTTGACGATATAATCAAATCGGTGTAGACATCTCTGTTCTTATTTTTTGAAGGAGAATTTATATATGAAAAGAACATATCAACCAAGTAAGATCAGAAGAGCGCGCCGCCACGGTTTTCGTGCGCGTATGGCTACTGTTGGTGGTAGAGCTGTTATTCGTCGCCGTCGTGCAAAGGGACGTAAACGTCTTAGCGCTTAGTAATGGGAGCGTCTTGACGCATAGTCAAATGAACTTACATGTCTTGGCGCAGAATAACTTTTCAATTAATTGAAATTTGACTAGATGAGCGATAAGGCCCATAGGGATAATGACACACGCATGGCCTCGCGCACGGCGCATATGTCGACGATCTGACTTTTTATTGTGTTATGATACAAATCGTCGATATTTTTCACAGTATTTTGTACTATTTGTGCGCAAGCATAAAAATCTTGGATGGCGTGTAGGCTTTACAGTAAGCAAAAAAATGGGCAATGCAGTACGCCGCAATAGCATAAAGCGGCTTTTGCGAGAGTTTTTTCGATTGCATGGCGATATATTGCCACAAGGGATTGATATTGTTGTGGTTCCTAAAAAAACCTTAATCAATAAACCCTTGAGTTTTAGCTTAGTGCAATCTGAATTAGCACCCCTTGTGAGCAAGATTGCGCATAAGTTTGGTGGGGAGCGTTTGGCGTGAAAATTTTAATGCGGCGTATCTTTCTTTTGCCAGTGTTTATTTATAGATACGCCATTTCTCCCCTTTTGCCCAATGCCTGCCGTTATTATCCTAGCTGTTCAGCATATGCCGTTGAGGCAGTCATGCTGCACGGTATTTTGCGCGGTGCGTGGTTGACTATTTGTCGTCTTGCGCGTTGTCATCCGTGGTCTAAGGGTGGAGTTGATCCTGTTCCACCCGTCTCATCTACATATCAAAAAGGCATTTTCTAACTATGAGGCTGTAATGGAAAATAAAAATTTAATTGTTGCCATAGTCCTTTCTCTTTTAGTTATGGTTGGCTGGACATTTTTTGCTCAACACTTTGGCTTAATTCCTGACCAACAACAAATGGCTGAACAGCAAGCAGCCACGCAACAAGCGGCCGTTCAAGAGCAAAAAGCCAATGAAGAAACCATAAAGCTTGCACCCCAAGCTCCTGTTAATGTATCACCAGGGCGTGATGTAGTAGTAGAAACACCGTTATATAAGGCTGTTATTTATTCTGGGGGAGCAATTTTGCGCTCCTTTGAGTTAAAACAATATCCTTCCGAAAAACAAACTGAACCTTGGATTACAATTTTTGGCATACCCTTTGGTGAAGTAGTTCCTGAGGGTGGCTTAAAACAAGTTGCTCCAGTTAATCTTGTACATCCAAACACATCTACACATGGGCCACTGGGCCTACTTGTCAATGGTCAAGCCTCATGGAGTAGTGGTACTTGGAGCTTTGATGGTCAGGATGTTAAGCTTGATGAAGGCAAAACCACCTTGGAATTTACAGGACAAGTAGATGGTTTAAATATCATTCGCAAACTGACTTTTTATGCAGATACTTATCAAATTGCCGAGACTGTGCATGTGGTAAACCCCAATGAGCAAACTCGCACCGCACGTATTGCCTATACTGTAGCTGAAAACACTCAAAATGCTAGCGGCGGTTATTATGATACCATGCGTGTTGGCTGGGATATGGCTGGCGATTATAACGAAGAAACCGATATTGAGACCCTAACCACTGTGGGTGCGCATGCTCAAGGTAATATTTTGTGGGGTGCTGCCATGAGTGCATATTTCATGTCTGCCATAGCCCCTGCTGATACAACAAATGTTATCCTTGCAGCGCAATTTCAAAGTGATGTGTATAGAGTAATATTGGGTCAAGGCGATATAGTTGTTCAACCAAAATCAGAAGCAGTACAAAATGTAACCTATTGGTTTGGTCCAAAACTACGTAACTTACTTGAAAAAGCCCCTAATAATCTAGTTAGTAGCATAGATTTAGGTATGTTTGGGCTTATTGGTGGCGTTCTTTTATGGTGCTTAGAGTTGTTTTATAACTATGCGCATAACTGGGGTATAGCCATTATCTTGCTAACCATAGCAATTAAAGCTGTATTTTGGCCTCTTACTGCCAAAACATATAAATCCATGGCGAAAATGCGCAAGCTTCAGCCCATGATGACTGCCATAAGAGAAAAATATCCTGATGATCCAGCAGCTAGAAATCAGGAGATGATGAACCTATACAAGACTTATAAAATTAATCCTGCTGGTGGCTGTGTGCCCATGCTCATACAGCTTCCTGTTCTTTTTGGACTATTGCAAGCGCTACCTTCATCAGTAGAATTACGCGGAGCATCGTTCATCACCTATTTTCCAGGTACAGATATTATTTGGTTAGCTGACCTTTCAGCACCAGACCCACTTTATATTACGCCTCTTCTAACTGGTCTAACCATGTTTTTAATGCAAAAGTTAAGCCCACCCATGGGTGATCCCATACAGCAAAAAATCATGTTATATATGCCTTTAGTTTTCATGTTTCTATTCTTTCAATTCCCCGCAGGGCTAACATTGTATTGGACTATAAGTAATATTTTATCCATAGCCCAGCAATGGCATTTGCTAAATAGTAATAAGGCATAATTTATACATTTTATTAATAGGAAATATTCATGGAAAACTTTAAAGAATTTACCGGAAAAGATCTAGATGATGCTATTGCTGAAGCATGTGCATATTTTGATACACAGCGTGAACAGTTAGAAGTTGATATTATCCAAGATGCTAAATCTGGCATATTTGGTTTGGTTGGTGCGCGTAAAGCCATGATTAAAGCTAGACGTGCTAAGTTACAAATGCCTCTAGAAACCGTTGCAAAGGCACCTGCTGAAAAGAAGGAAAAAGCCCCCAAGGCTGCTAAGAAAGAACGCGTTCAGGAACAAAAGGCAGTCCAGCCCCAAGAAGCAATTGAAAAAAAGCAACAAAACACAACCAAAAAAGAAATACCAGTTAATAAAGAAAACACAGAACAAGTAATCCAAAGCCAAGCTTGTGCAACCGAGGAAGAAATACTTGTTGATGATGATGGTGATTCTTTGCGTATTCCTTTTGAGCAATTAGACCAAGAAAAACTAAAAGAAATTAGTTATGATGTTATTAGTAAATTAGTTTTACCCATTGTTGGCATGGCACCTATTGAAATAAGCTTTGAAGATGCAAGAGTTTGCATAAGCCTTGATTGTGGTGAAGATTCTGGTTTGTTAATTGGTCGTGAAGGTCAAACCTTAGCTTCATTACAATATATTGCCTCACGCATTATATCTCGTCAGATGCAAACCTCCATAAGGGTTCAGCTAGATACTGGAGATTATCGAACTCGCCAAGATGAAAAATTGCGCGACTTAGTATTATATCTAGCTGAGCGTGTGCGTACTGTAGGCCGCTCTCATTCTACTCGTCCCCTATCATCCTATCATAGACGCATTGTACATTTAGTTTTACAAGATTGCCCAGATCTCATAACTCGTAGCTCAGGAGAGGGGCCGTTAAAACGCGTGATTATACAACGTAAACGCGGTCAATAATATTAGTTACGTAATTAATAAGGTTTGGCAAGGGTGGCAGCACTGTGCAAAGCTTTGATACCATAGCCGCTGTAGCCACCGCGCAAGGTTCGGGTGGCATTGGCATTGTACGTATTTCGGGTAAGGATTCCAAGCAGATTTTAGCTAGGGTCTTTTTACCCATGTCGTCAAAATTTACTAATTTTCACCCTTGGACCTTACATCACGGACGCTTTATTAATGAGCATGGAGATTTAATAGATGACGTGCTGGTAGTATATATGCCAGCCCCCAAGACATTTACTGGTGAACATGTAGTAGAAATTCATTGCCATGGAGGACAAGCTATTTTGCAGCTAGTCCTAGAGACCTTGGTCACCCATGGAGCACGCCTAGCAGAGCGCGGTGAGTTTTCGCGTAGGGCCTTGTTAAATGGGCGCGTAGATCTTACTCAAGCTGAAGCTATAGCCGAAATGATCGCGGCAAAAAATCCAGCTGCTTTACGTCTTGGTTCCAATAAGCTTGATGGTTTACTTGGCAAATATGTTTCTGTTTTGCGTGAAAATCTTGAACACCTTCGCCTATCCTTAAGTGTAGCTATTGATTTTCCTGAGGAAGAGTTAGAGTGTTTAAGCCCTGCTGAGTTTGTGCAAATTATCAATGATGTGCGTAATTCCCTAGAAAAGCTCTTACAGGCCCACGAGCGATATCGTCACTGGCAAGAAGGAGCAACTGTAGCCTTGGCTGGAGCAGTTAATGCTGGTAAGTCTTCATTACTTAATGCATTACTTGGATATAATCGTGCATTAGTAACTGACACACCAGGGACTACGCGAGATTTTTTAGAAGAATATATAAATATTAATGGCCTTAGCATAAAGTTAGTTGACACTGCAGGTTTGCGTAACGCTCATGACCAAGTGGAGCGAATGGGTATTGAGCGTGGACGAGAGCGCATTGGAGAGGCTGATGCAATAATCTTGGTACTTGATGGCTCATTAGGTCCGCAAGCTATGGAAATGTTACTTGATGATGACAAAAATCTTGCAACCTTAGATAACAGTATCATAGTTTGGAATAAAGCTGACCTTGCACCAGAAATAAACCTACCTACTAGCTTGCAAGATTATGCTGCAAAATGTTTATTAGTGTCTGCTAAAGAAGGCCAAGGCCTTGATGTATTATGTGAAAAAATCAAGAGCATTGTTTTAAGGGGTCATAGTACGGAGCCAAAAGCCTCAGAGATTGTACCCAATATGCGTCAAGCCAAGCTCTTAAAAGATGCGGCTAATGAACTTAGCATCTTAGCTACTGACATTGCGAACTCTTTGCCTTATGATGTTTGTTCAGTTCGCCTTGATAGTGCCGTTAGCTTGCTTGGGCAAATTACAGGCCTTGATAGTAGTGAAGAGATGTTAGATAAAGTATTTTCTACCTTTTGTATTGGAAAATAATAAATAAAACTGTTAATTATATGCTAAACCAAGACTATACACGTAAACTTTCTAAGGACGACATAAATGCCCTACCCATAGTACGCTATGAAGGTAAAGTCTGCCTTGTGCGTGATGAAGAAGGTTTGCAAAGTGCTCTTGATGTTTTAACAAAAGAGCGTGTTCTTGGTTTTGACACTGAAACAAAACCCTCCTTTCGTAAGGGAAAACTAAATCCACCAGCTTTAATTCAACTTGCCGCAGAACATGCTGTATATCTTATTCAGCTAAATTGGCTACCTTTAAACGCTCAACTAGCAGGCTTACTTAGTAATACCAATGTGTTAAAGGTGGGAGTAAGTATACATGATGATATTCGCGAATTACAAAAGGTATTCCCTTTTGAACCAGCCGGTATAATTGACCTTGGTCTCATTGCTGCAAAAAACAAATTAGAAACCAAGGGTTTGAGAAATCTTGCTGCCAACTTCTTTGACTATCGCATTACTAAGGGTCCACAATGCTCCAATTGGAATGCACATGAGCTCTCACACAGGCAAATATCCTATGCCGCCACCGATGCTTGGATTGGACGCAAAGTATTTTTGCGTATGGAAGAGCTTGGCATGGTAAACGTTTGAGCAAACATTAATGTCCAACAGCACTAGCCCAGAACTAGGCCCAAGCATTGTTTTTTTTACTGGTGGCACAGCCTTAAAATCTCTTAGCCAAGCTCTTTGTAAATATACTCACAACAATGTACATTTAATAACCCCCTTTGACTCTGGTGGATCTTCTGCCACCTTGCGTCAAGCCTTCGGCATGCCAGCCATAGGCGATGCTAGGAATAGGGTTTTAGCCCTAGCCAACCCCAAACTTGTACCAAGAGCTGTTATAAGGCTTTGCGAAAATAGATTGCCGCCCCTAGGCACAAGGGAAGAGCTTTTAGAACAATTATATTCCCTAGCCTCAAAAAAGCATAATACTTGGAAACACATACCACGCCTTTTTGCCGAACCTCTACGCCTAAATCTCTGTTACTTCTTAGATAAGATGCCCCCTGAATTTGACCCAAGACTAGCAAGCATTGGTAATCTTATCATAGCTGGTGGCTACTTACATCATAAACGTCAATGGGGTCCCACATTAAACCAAATATCGCGCCTTTTGCAAGTTCGTGGTATTGTTTTGCCTATTACTACCAAAAGTTTACACCTTGGAGCAGAGCTTTGTGACGGCTCACAAATCATAGGACAACATCGCATCACAGGCTATGGACAACCTAGCCCTTTAGTTCCCATAAAAAAACTTTTTTTACTAGCTCATGACAAAAAAACTCAAGCGCCAAGTCAAATCCAAGTTATACCAAAGGTTCATTTAGCCGCCGAAACTTACATACGTAGTGCGGACGCCATTTGTTACCCCATGGGCTCATTTTATACTAGCGTGTTAGCTAACTTGCTACCTCAAGGTGTAGGTAAGGCCATTAGCAAAGCTCCATGTCCTAAATTCTATATTCCCAATGTGGGACACGACACAGAACAACGCACCCTCTCAGTAGCCGATGCCGTGGCAATTATCTTAAAAACTCTACGAGCAGATGCTGGCAACGTACCGACCCATGAACTATTACAGCATATTTTGGTAGATACTAAGCGTGGGCTTTATGCTGGAGGGGTAGACAAAGCCGGAGTTGAAGCCCAAGGGGTCAAAGTCTTAGATTTACCACTCTTAGCAAAAGCACATATTCACGATGGTAGGCTTACAGCCAAAGCCATCATACAGCAGCTACGCACACAAGAAGACCCCTTAACCTAGATTGTCGGCACTGAAAAACGCGTTTCGCGCACTTTTTAAAAAGGCACGCACGCTCCAAATATCGCTTTGCGAACGCCAGAAGTTAATTCTGGCTTATTTTACACGGCGCAAAATTTTCTTTGCAGAAAATTTTGATAGCCGCCACTCAAAAAAAGCCCCTTTGAGCTTCAAAAATTGCCAGAAATTCGCATTCCATGCTCTTATTTCTGGTAATTTTTTATTACTATTTTCCAATAAAATTATACTATTTTAGAATGTTATTATATTTTTAAGCGTCGACTAATTAGTTGGTACTTGAAAAACGCGTTTCACGCATTTTTCTAAAAAGGCACGCTCGCTCCAAATATC
>CAYJLD010000092.1:0-7939 GCA_964371195.1 uncultured Desulfovibrionaceae bacterium
TTGGTACTTTGTTAGCATTGGGCATAGCAGCATCTTTTATACCAGAAAAGAAAGCCGACTAAATAGTCTGAAAAACGCGTTTCACGCATTTTTCTAAAAAGGCACGCTCGCTCCAAATATCGCTTTGCGAACGCCAGAAGTTAATTCTGGCTTATTTTGCGCCGCCACTCAAAAAAAGGCCCTTTGAGCTTCAAAAATTGCCAGAAATTCGCATTCCATGCTCTTATTTCTGGTAATTTTTTTATTACTATTTTCCAATAAAATTATACTATTTTAGGATGTTATTATATTTTTAAGCGTCGACTAAATAATGGGCAATTGGGTAAGAGTGCTATTTTATCACCCAAGGTTTGATGGAAGTCTTAAATTGTTTCGGGTAGCCTTTTTAGCTTTAAGCAAAAAAGGCTACCCAAGTAAGAATAATATTAATAAACGCCCTGTTGAATCATGGCGTCGGCTACTTTACGAAATCCTGCAATATTACCACCAAGTACATAGTCAC
The DNA here is from genome assembly GCA_964371195.1 of uncultured Desulfovibrionaceae bacterium. GTDB lineage: Bacteria > Desulfobacterota > Desulfovibrionia > Desulfovibrionales > Desulfovibrionaceae > CAYJAD01. Next base: position 503 of record CAYJLD010000092.1, read on the forward strand.
CTGGGCAGTCAAACTCTTTAGCTGTTTCACTGGCAGATGTGAATATACCTTTCATAATATCTTTTAATTTTTCATCAACTTGGTTGAAGTTCCAAGCTTGCATGCTAGCATTTTGAGCCATTTCTAATTGGCTTGTGGATACACCACCGGCGTTGGCGCATTTGCCTGGTCCATAGGCTATTTTAGCTTCTTTAAACACTTCAATAGCTTCAGGTGTAGAAGGCATGTTCGCACCTTCACTTACTAAGAAGCAACCATTTTTAACCAAAATTTTTGCATCTTCGCCAGTGAGTTCATTTTGGGTAGCACTTGGGAAGGCAAGGTCGCATGGTACGTGCCAAACTGGATGTTGGTTTTTGGGATAGTCTTTGGCTGGAGTATATTTAGCATCGGGGCAAAGTTCTAGGTAGCGAGTTAGAGATGCACGCTCTACTAATTTAACTTGCTTTAATGCTTCAAGGTTAATCCCAGATGGTTGATAAACTGTACCTTGTGAGTCACTAATAGTAACAGCTTTAGCACCAAGGTGTTGTAATTTTTCAATTGTATATTGAGCTACGTTACCGGAGCCTGATACAGCAGCAGTGCAACCTTTCATGTCTTTACCAATGGCGTTTAGCATGTTTTCGGCAAAATATACGCATCCATAGCCTGTAGCTTCAGTACGCACCAAGGAGCCACCCCAAAGTAGACCTTTGCCTGTGAGCACGCCATCAAACTTTGAGGTAAGGCGTTTATATTGGCCAAATAGGTAACCAACTTCACGTGCTCCAACACCAATATCACCAGCGGGTACGTCAACTGTATTACCTATAATTTTAGATAATTCAGTCATAAATGCTTGGCAAAAACGCATAACTTCGGCATCACTTTTGCCCTTAGGGTCAAAATCGCTACCACCTTTACCGCCACCAATGGCAAGACCGGAAAGGCTATTTTTGAAAATTTGTTCAAAGCCTAAAAACTTTAAGATGCTTTGATTAACACTTGGATGAAAACGTAGGCCGCCTTTGTATGGCCCAATGGCAGAGTTAAATTGTACACGGTAACCGCGATTTACGTGCACTCTATTTTTGTCATCTGTCCAGGCTACGCGGAATACGAGTTGTCTTTCAGGTTCTGTGATACGTTCCAAAATATTATGCTGCTGATACTTAGTTTCGCGCTCAAATAAGGGCTCTAATGAGTCAACAACTTCCTTAACTGCCTGCATAAATTCTGGTTGATGTGCGCACACTTTTTTCATTTTGCGCATTACTTTTTGGGTGTAATTAACGGCCATGGTTTTCTCCTTATAAATAAATATGCAATGACTATATAAAAAGAATGTAAGAAAAAAAAGACCTAAAAAGGCTTTTTTGATGTTTAATACTTTTATTTTTTAAAAATAATTAAATTATACTTACTTACGCTTGTAGAATTTTTTTGTATTTGTCTTTATGTATAGTTGATGTAGCTTTTATTTTTTCTTAATTAGTGTTATGTCATACGTACAAAAAATTAAGTGAGGTAATTTGTGCTTAATATTCTAGATATTGTTGGTAATACACCCATGGTTAAATTGGGTAGGCTTAATATACATCCATGTGAAATATGGCTTAAGATTGAAAGTCGTAATCCTGGTGGTTCGGTTAAGGATAGGGTTGTGGCTTATTGTGTGCAAAAAGCTTTGGCAGAAAAAAAAATCTCGCCTGAGAGTGTTTTGGTGGAACCAAGTAGTGGAAATACTGGCATTGCTTTGAGTATGGTTGGAGCAGTACATGGTATGCAAGTCATTATTACCATGCCAGAAAATATGACAGTAGAGCGGGTTAAATCCATGCAAACCTATGGGGCAAAGGTAGTTTTAACCCCTGCTGAACAAGGTATGAATGGTGCTGTAAAAAAAGCCGATGAAATTTTAATTAATACACCTTCATCCTATATGCTGGGGCAGTTTACAAATCCACTCATGCTTGAAGCCCACTATTTTAGCACGGGCCCAGAAATTTTTTCTAAATTTGGAAATGATGTACATGCTTTAGTGGCAGGTGTTGGTACTGGTGCAACCATATCTGGCACGGGATTATATTTGCGCGAACGTATGCCGCATCTAACTATTCATGCTGTAGAACCACTGGAATCGCCAATGCTCTCTGAGGGTAAACCTGGTAAACATGGCATTCAAGGTATTGGACCAAACTTTATCTCAAAAATTTTGCGCCGTGATATTTTAGATGAGGTTATTACGGTTAGTACCCAAGAAGCCATAGAAATGCGCAAGCAACTTTTTATGCAAGAGGGCATCAGTTGTGGTATTTCATCGGGAGCCAATGTGTGTGCAGCTTTAAAACTTGCAGCAAGTAAAAATATGCAAGGCAAAAGAATTGTAAGCTTTATTTGTGATACGGGGGAGCGTTATTTGTTAGAATAATGATATTCAAAATTTACATTTACACGACTTTTTTTACCAGCTTTATTAGTAAAAAATATATGCCTTTCTTTATGCCCATATAGGTAGATTTGGCGTGTAACATCTACATCTTGTTTGCAATATGTAGTAATTTCATCAAGACGACCTTGCTTCCACCAAGTAAGAGCTTGCATGCCATTGGCATTTTTACCAAGGCCAAGAGTTGCCTTGGCAATATTATCAAGTGAAACGCGATACGATAGACTTTTTGTAACTTGCACCAGTAAATCAAGAGTAGGTAGGTTTAACAAGTTATATTTAGAAAATGGTTGTAACACTTTGTAGTCAAAGCCAATAATGTTAAATCCTATTACAAGCTCGGCTTTTTGTAAGTGTATAAACATGGTTTCAAGTTCGTCTTGAGTATAGGCTGTGAAGCTATGCTTTAGACTGTCATATACAACAGCAATGCTAATGCCCATTTTATGGGCATTTCCCCAACCGCCCACCTCTTGAGCTGAGCGACGTGTCTCTACATCAAGCACCATAAAATGAGGTGGGTTTGTATTGTTGTTTAGTAAACTTAATAAATCTGCCATATTGTAATTTATTTTATTGTATTTTTTGTGGATAACTTAAGCCTGGCCATGGAAGAATATTTATATCAATGCTTTGAGAAATATCATTTAAGGCTGACTTGGTAGCCTGCTCCATATGCGGTGAATAAACGACTTTTAATAAGGCATCATATTTATTTATGACGGAAAAGTAAGCCAAGTGTCCATATGCTTCCAGTAAAAATCTAAACATGCCTACTTTTTCAGGGGCAATTTGTACCAATAGAAATTTACTTTGCTTAGCAGGGCTTAAAGGAGGAGCAATTTTTCTACCTCTTAAAGTTTTTTTCATACTATGACCAGCCTATATAACGTAAAAAAGCCACTGTAGCCATAGCACAAGCTATGGTGCCAAAAAAACTCTTGGTACGCCAAGCTACTAAAGCAGCAGGAAAAGCAGAAATAAAATAAGTGTTGTGAAAGCTTATATTTAAGTTGCCGTCTTGTATAACTAAATCTGGAATGAGTAAGGCCGACATAACTGCCACAGGTACAAAGGATAACCAATGCAACATGGACTTTGGTAAATCTTCGGTAGATAAATACATGAGCGGAAAAACACGAGGAATGGCGGTAACAAGGGCACAACCTATGATGCAAAAAATAAGGTCTAAATTCATATATGTTTCCAGAATTTTATATTTATTCAAGGCGAGTTTTACGCTTAAATAATAATAATCCTAAACTGGCTGCGGCAATGCTTGCAATAATAACATTCCATTGTCCAAGGCCCATTAACTTTAAACTAACTGAAATAATACCAGCAAAAATGGCTACCCATAGCTCTAATCTACTGTATATTTGGGGTATGAGTAAGGCTAGAAACATGGCTGTTAAGGCATAATCAAGACCCAAGGGGCGTACATCGGTAATAAGTGTACCAAAGTAAGCGCCAACGGCTGTGCCAGCTACCCAAGAAATATGAGCGGTCATATTGCATGAATACAAAGTGGTAAAGCTAAGTTGCCAACCACGCCTAAAGGCTGCGGAATGAACTCCAAAGGTTTCGTCGGTAAGTTCATAGCCCACTAAAAATCTTTGCAAACGGCTTCCTTGTTGCATATGTGTTGCTAAGGATGCAGACATAAGTAAGTGGCGTAAATTTACAACAAAAACTGTTAAAATGACCGATGCAGCACCAACTCCACTACCCCAAAGTGAGGCCGCCACAAATTGGCCGGAACCTGCAAAAACTAAAATAGACATACTAATGGCAAGACTTGGAGGAATATTATTTTTTACTGCCAAAACGCCAAAAGCAAAGGCTACGGGTACATAACCTAGAACTATTGGTATGGCACGTTTAATGCCCTCTATTATGGGTGGTGAAAAAATCTGCATGCGCTTTTGTATATTTTTATATTTATTCCGGCAAGCATAATAGTTGGTCTAGGTAGGTTAACATTCACTAACGTGCTCCGCGTGAAAATAGTATGACACCCACAGTTTTAAAAAGGATTTTTAATTCAAGTAAGGCAGACATATTGTTGATATAATACAAATCATACTCTAGTTTGCGTCTGGCATCATATTCAGAGGCAGCGTATGGATAGGATACTTGAGCAAGGCCTGTGAGGCCGGGTTTGACATTATGTCGTAAAGCATAATTATTAATTTTCTGCTCAAAATCATATACAAACTCCACTTGTTCAGGCCTTGGCCCAATAAAGCTCATATCATTTTTTAAAATATTCCATAGTTGGGGCAATTCATCTATACGCAATTTGCGCATAAATTTACCATAGTTGGTTATGCGTGTATCATTTACCTTAGCCCATGTTGCACCATGTTTTTTAGTATTATGATACATAGAGCGAAATTTATATAGGGTAAAAACACGTCCCCTTAGTCCTACTCTTTTCTGGCTATAGATAATTGGTCCTTTAGATTCTATTGTGATAATGATGGCTGAAATTATGAAGAGCGGACCAGTAATGAAGAGTAAGAATAAGGCAATGGCAAGGTCAAAAATACGCTTAATGCATGTATATATATTATTTTGCTGTTGAGACATGCTTTATAACCTTGTTTGTTGTTATATTATATCCATATAATGTAATATTTGTCTTGCTACACTATGAGCATCAAAATGTTCAATCGCCATGCGGCGACTATGTGCTCCCATGGGTGCTAATAATTCTTTGTTAATGATAAATTTTTCTAAAGCATTTGCCAAGGCCTTGGCATCCCTAGGAGGCACTAAAAATCCATTTACTCCTTCCTCAATAAGTTCCTTACAGCCTGGCACTTGAGATGCGACAATAGGGCGGCCCATGCTCATGGCCTCCATAAGTGAGCAAGATAAACCCTCGCGCCATGAGGGCAAAACAACAACACTAGCAGCCGCTATATATGGCCTAACATCAATAGTTTCACCTAAATATTCTATCAATCCTTGCTGTTGCCAGTTTAGAATGTGCTTTTGGCTTAATGATCCCGGGCCTTGCTCAAGTGGGCCTAGAAGCTGAAAATTAATGCAAGGGTACTTGAGCTTAAGTATTTGAGCGGCTTTTGCAAAATCTTCAATACCCTTGGCTATGAGTAGGCGAGCCATAAGTAAGAACGTGATGTTTGTTGGAAAATTTTTTTGTAAATAAAAATGCTTAGTATCCACACCAGTTCCATTGGATATTAGTATGTTAGATGCTGGTGGTAAGATTTTTTTTTGCAAAAAGATTTCTTTATCTGCGATATTTTGAAAAATTATGCCCTTACATTGGCGCAAAGCAAATTTATATAAAATGATAACGGTATGGTGGAGCAATTTTTTAAAAATTGTATTGGCAGGCTCAAAGCTAAACCCAAGACCAGTAATACAAGAATACACATCTTTAATGCCAGCTAGGTTTGCTGCAATATTACTGTATATTACGGGTTTTATAGCAAAGGTAAATATTTTTTGTGGGCGCTCATGGCGCAAAATATTATAGAGCTGCAAAAGGCTTTTTATGTCATGCAAAGGATTTATTCCTTTGCGCTCTAGGCTATAGTTAATCACTCGTACATTAAGATCTTTTAGTGATTGTATATGAGAACTATGCTCTTGCTTTGAGACACAACATACTACTTCATACCCAGCCTTTTGCATATGCTGTATAAGCACAGACCAACAAGTATATACTGCTCTTGCTTGATGGGCAATAATGACAACTTTTTTATTAGACATAAAAACGCTCTTTTACTTTACAATGTATCTAGTAGTATGTAATTTTAAGAAAATTTTATAATATATCATTTTAAAACTCAATCTTTGCTTTTTAAGCTCTTTGTAGGAGTAAATGTATGGCTAAATATGCTCAAGTCTTAGAACAAATACAAAAGACACCACACACTTGGCTTATAACTGGGGTGGCTGGATTTATAGGGTCTAATTTATTAGAGCACTTACTAAAATATAATCAGCGTGTTGTAGGTTTAGATAACTTTATGACTGGTTATCAAAAAAATCTTGATATGGTTCAAGGCATTGTTGGAGAGCAGGTATGGAAGAATTTTACTTTTATAGAAGGCGATATTCGTAATCTTGATACTTGCAAGCAAGCTTGTGCTGGTGTGCAATATGTTTTGCATCAAGCAGCCATGGGCTCTGTGCCGCGCTCTATTAATGACCCAATACTTACAAACGAGTGCAATATCAATGGTTTTTTAAATATGCTTGTGGCCGGACGTGAAGCTCAAGTGCAAAATTTTGTTTATGCGGCATCATCTTCTACTTATGGGGATTCACCCACATTGCCTAAGGTTGAGGATGTGATTGGGGCACCTCTTTCTCCATATGCTGTGACTAAATATGTGAACGAGCTGTATGCCGATGTTTTTTATAGATGTTATGCCTTTAATAGTATAGGCCTGCGCTATTTTAATGTGTTTGGGCGCAGGCAAGATCCAGATGGTGCTTATGCCGCAGTTATTCCACAGTGGTTTTCAGCCTTATTAAATATGAAAGATGTTTATATTAACGGTGATGGTGAAACCAGCCGCGATTTTTGCTATATTGATAATGTGGTGCAAATTAATATTTTATCTGCCTTAGCTACTGGAGATGCTTGCAATAAGGTATATAATGTGGCTTATGGTGAGCGTACAACGCTAAATGAACTTTTTGAACTTGTTCAAGCTGAGGTTAAAGTTCAAAAACCAAGTACTGTTGATAGCAAGCCAATATATCGTGACTTTAGGGCAGGGGATGTACGCCATTCTTTAGCTGATATTTCACGTGCGCAAAGCTTATTAGGCTATCAACCTGTGTATGATGTACGTGAGGGCTTAAGTTTGGCCGGTAAGTGGTATTTTGATAATGTTTAACAATAAGCTGAATTGTTTGTAGTTGAAAAAATTACTACTCAAATTGAAAATATGATAATTTAAAATAAAAGACGGGCACTTAAAAAATGCCCGTCTCAGAGTGCTGACAAAGTCAGCACGATC
>CAYJLD010000093.1:0-7664 GCA_964371195.1 uncultured Desulfovibrionaceae bacterium
TAATTTTCAAGTAACAATGACGTGGGGGGTGCAACGGGTCAAATAATTATGATAATCGCAGTCTTATGTTGTGGTTTTAAAACAATAGGCAAACATAAAAGGCTTTTCATTCTAGTTTAATAATCTAGAATGAAAAGCCTTTTATTTAATCACATTTGCTAAGCTTATTTAGCAACAGGAGTTCCGGTAAGGGCTTTACCTTGGAATTCACCAGTTAAGGTACGTAAAAAGGCAACAATTTTTGTTCTGTCAGTAGGTGAGACCTCTAAACCAGACAAGTAGATGCCCATAATCCGTACGGCTTCGTCAAGAGTTTCAATGGTTCCGTCATGCATATACGGAGCTGTGAGTTCAATATTACGAAGGTTTGGAGTTTTAAACTTATGCAAATCTTCGTCCTTCTTAGTAAAGCCTTGTAAGCCAGTATCAGACCCAAGAGGATTTCCGCGATCTTTAAAGTAATCTTTTTTCAGATCCATAAATTCAAAGGATTGACCACCAAGAGATTTACCCACGTGGCAACTAGAGCAACGATATGCCTTAAAGCGTTCATAGCCTTCCTTAGCCTCTGCGCTAATTGCATTATCATCACCGGCTAGCCATTTATCAAATGGGCTATTAGGAGTGATTAAGGTTTTTTCATATTCGGCAATAGCATGGGTGATATTTTCTCCCGTCCAACCAGAAGGATAAATAGCTTTAAATTCAGCAGTAAGGGCCTCATCTTTAGCTAGTTTTGTAATAATTTCATCCCAATCTTTACTGGCCATTTCAATGGGGTTAAGTGGTGGGCCGCCAGCTTGTTCTTGTAGGTCTTTAGCACGGCCATTCCAGAATTGAGCCACATTGTAAACCGCGTTAAATACTGTTGGGGCATTAATGTCACCAAATTGTTTACGAACACCTTCAGAGAAGCGTAAATTATCTGTACCGGCTTTAGCAAAGTCGTGGCAAGTGGCACAAGAAATAGTATCATCGGTTGACAAACGTTTGTCATTAAATAGTTTTTTACCAATATCAGCTTTTTGAACATCATACTCAATTGGTGTTATTATTTGTATGGGTTCATTGGCGTGTTTGTCAGCCATTCCCTTTGAGGCATAATACTTTGAGCGAGTCGTTTTAACCCAGTCTAAAATATTCTTCTTATCTTCCTCACTAAGAGAAGTGCCCCAATGTACAGCTGTAAATTTGGCTGGGGGCATAGTATTATTTTTCACGACCCATTCCATCTTTGCAATGGTGCTTTCGCCAACCGGTTTATCTTGTTTAAGATCAGTTAGCTCAGCGCGTAAATCCATAGCTCGTAATCCATCACGGTAATCGCGCTCTATAATGTCTTTAATGCCAGGGATTTTTGCATAAAAAGGTAGCTCATAGTCTTTAGTATGACAAGCCATACACTTTTCCTTAACTATACCTCCAACGCTTTGAAAGCGCTTAGCCACTTCGCTATCTGAGATAGATGCATCTGCTGCTAAGGCTTGGCAGCTAAAGGCTAAACTTAATAACCCCACTGCTAAAAAAAAACCTCTTTTTTTCATCTTTTCACTCCTCAATGAAAATTTTTATCTATTACTATCAGTAATAGTAACTAATCACTTTTAGTTTAATTTAGCATCAAAAGCAAGTTGAATTAGGTTAATTTGTGAAAAAAATATTTTTTTATACAAAAAAATAGTCATGTTTTCCTGACATTTTACAGCAAATTTCATGTGAAAAAAATATTTATTGACAAATTTCTTATAAAAACATAGGTTTCACTTTAGCACGCCATTACAATTTGCTTAATATGGTTTATAATTTTTTTTGCTTTATTAAAAATTATGTCAAATTAAATTTTTTGTCATAAAAAAAACAACAAAGGCTTTATAAGCATAATTCATTGTTTTTTATATATATTATATTTTTTCTACATTTTTGTTGATTTTTAAATAACTTTATATTTAAAGTTAAATACACTGTAACCAAGGAGAGTCTATGTCGTTGAAACGCAAACGCATCTGGATGGGTGCTATTGCGCTTGGTGTAGTCCTTTTGGTGTCAAGTGTTGCGGTTGTGCAAACTTCCACAACAGACTTCTGCATGAGCTGTCATGAAATGAAAGTTTATCAAGAAGAGTTATTGGCATCACCTCATGCAAAGGACGCCGAGGGTAAGCCCATAAGCTGTGCGCAATGTCATATTCCGAGTGGTAATATTGTGCGCATGCTCGCGGTGAAGAGTTATTTGGGAGTGCGCGATGTTTGGACCCACTACACCGGTGAACCATATGACCTTGATCGTGCTCATATGCAAACCATAGCCCGCCGTTTTACTGATGACGCTAATTGCCGTGCTTGTCATGAAGACCTTGCACGTAATGCTAAAAATGACGGCCCAATTTCTGTTGAAGGTCAGCTAGCTCACGATGCCTATTTGGGCAAAAATGGACAGTCGCGCAGTGGATGTGCCGGTTGTCATGTGAACATGGCCCATCTTCCTGCCTTTGATCAACGCATACCCAAAAATGCCAAATTTCTTGCCAAGCTCAAAGAAAATGCTAAGCTTAAGGAGTCACAAGAATGATATCGAAACTATGTAGACCATGTACTATTATCATTTTAGTCTTATTATTATGTGGTGGTGGCTACTTTGCTTATATAACGTGGGCCTTTCCTGTTGTAAAATGCGAAGCTGCAAAACACTTAGAACCAGCACAAGGTATGGCTGGTGACTGCTATGGTTGCCATGTAAAAGCTACACCTAAGGTGGCTCAAGAGTGGTATGAAAGTAAACATGGTGTAACCCTTGTGCGCTGTCAGACTTGCCATGGACAGCCCGATGGTAAGGGATCCATTCCATTTGCTCAAAAGCCTGGGGTAGAAGTATGTCAACGTTGTCATGGTCCTGCCATTGATAGAATGGAGGCAAAATTTGGCAAGCGTGATGATTGTGCTACTTGTCATCTTTCGCATCAAAGCCCTATTCACGGCAAGGCTTATTTATTCCGTCAAGCTACCACTAAGACCACATTGGATGAGGAGAAATAGTATGAGCAATTTATCATCAAGACGTAATTTTTTACGCGGTTTAGCTCTTTCTACTGCCATGGCTACTATTCCTTGCCTTGGCAATGCCACAAAAGCTATGGCTGCGACTAAGGATCCTAAGGCTCCTGATAAATGGGTTAAAGGTGTTTGCCGTTATTGTGGTACTGGTTGTGGTGTGCTTATAGGGGTTAAGGATGGCAAAGCCATTAGTATTAAAGGTGACCCCAATAACCACAACGAAGGTTTACTTTGCCTAAAAGGTGCCATGTTAATTCCGGTACTTAACTCAAAAGACCGTGTAACAAGCCCTATGGTTCGCAAAGAAAAGGGTGGCCCACTAACTCCCATTTCTTGGGATGAAGCTCTTGACCTTATGGCTAAGAAGTTTCGTAGCTCCATTGATACTCATGGGCCAAACTCCGTAGCATGGTATGGTTCTGGGCAATGCCTCACAGAAGAGACCTATGTAGCCAATAAAATATTTAAGGCAGGCTTTGGTACTAATAATGTTGATGGCAATCCGCGTTTATGTATGGCATCTGCCGTTGGTGGTTACGTTTCAACTTTTGGTAAGGATGAGCCCATGGGCACTTATCAAGATATTGACTACGCCACATGCTTTTTCATTATTGGTTCCAATACCTCAGAAGCGCACCCTGTGCTTTTCCGCCGCATTGCAAGGCGTAAGCAAAATGAGCCCAATGTAAAGGTTATTGTTGCAGATCCGCGCCGCACTAATACTTCACGCATTGCTGACCTACACATTGCATTTAAACCTGGTACAGACATAGCTCTTATGCATGCTATGGCTTGGGATATTATTCATGAAGAGCTTGACGATCCGCGCTTTATGGAGCGTTATGTCAATTTCATGGGTCCTGATGGCAAGCCCACAGACTTTGAAGGTTATAAGCTTTTCTTAGAAGAAAATTATACTCCTGAAAAGGCAGCAGTTATTTGTGATGTGCCAGTGGAAGATATTTATGCGGCTGGACGCTTATTTGCTGAGTCTTCAGCTAGTATGTCCATGTGGTGTATGGGTATTAACCAGCGTGTACAAGGTGTATTTGCTAACAATTGTATTCATAATTTACACTTACTTACCGGTCAAATAGGAAGACGTGGCGCAACTTCTTTCTCTTTAACTGGTCAACCAAATGCCTGCGGGGGCGTGCGTGATGGTGGAGCTTTAGCACACCTTCTTCCAGCTGGTCGTGCTGTGGCAAATCCTAAACATCGCGAAGAAATGGAGCAACTCTGGGGTCTTGCACCTGGAACCATTAGCCCTAAAGTTGGTTATCATACTGTAGCGCTTTTTGAGGCACTTGGTCGTGGGGATGTAAAATGCTTACTAGTTTGTGAGACTAATCCGGCCCACACATTACCAAATTTAAATAAGATGCATAAGGCCATGTCTAATCCAGACAGCTTTATTGTAGTTATTGAAGCCTTCCCCGATGCCATTACATTGGAGTATGCTGACCTTGTCTTAGCCCCAGCATTTTGGTGCGAGAGAGACGGGGTTTATGGTTGTGCTGAGCGTCGTTATTCACTTATTGAGCAGGCAGTTGAGCCACCACAAGGTTGTCGACCCACTGTAGAAACTTTGGTGGAATTTGGTAAGCGAGCTGGGGTTGATGCTAAACTCTTACAATTTAAGAATGCTGAAGATGTCTGGAATGAGTGGCGTGAAGTTGCTAAGGGAACTACCTATAACTTCTATGGCATGACACGCGAGCGTTTACGTAACTCGTCTGGTATCATCTGGCCTTGTCCGGATGAAAAGCACCCTGGAACCTACATGCGTTACGTGCGTGGAGATGACCCATTTGTACCAAAGGATCATCCAAGACGTATGCATTTTTATGGTAAGCCCGACGGTAGGGCCGTAATTTGGATGCGTCCGCATAAGGGAGCTGCTGAAGAGCCAGATGCAGAATATCCATTCTATCTAACCACCATGCGCGTTATTGACCATTGGCATACTGTAACCATGACTGGCAAGGTGCCTGAATTGCAAAAGGCTAATCCCATTGCATTTGTGGAAATTAATCCAGAAGATGCAAAAGCTCTTGGCATTAAACATAATGATAATGTGGTTGTGGAGACTCGTCGCGATAGCATGACTTTCCCAGCACGTGTGAGTGATGTTTGCCGTAAGGGGCTTATTGCATTACCATTCTTTGACCCAAAACAGCTGGTGAATAGGCTCTTAACTGATGCAGTTGATCCTGCCTCATTTGAACCAGAATATAAAATCTGCTCTGCAAGAATACGCAAAGCTTAGATTGTTACAAAGGCAGGTAGGGCTTTGCTCTACCTGCCCAAAATATCTATTTTAAGATAAATTTCCAAATTTCTTACCATAAGGGGGCTGCTATGGCCATAGCAGGTCTTGTTATTACAACTATTTCTGATGCGAATGTTAATGAAGCTCTATCCAATCAAGAAAGTATAGTAGATGTTGAAATCAGCCATGACCCCGATAAAGTAGTGGCTGTACTTGAAATAAGCTCTGATCGCTTACAAAAAGAGATTGAAATTATACAAAAAATTGAAGGTATTTTAGCCGTAGATATTGCCTATATTAATTATGAAGATGATATAGCAAAAGAAGGCGGCATAGCTTGTCCAGTGCATATTTCTAAGCTTAAAAATGCATAGGGGGCAAAATGTCTTCACAAAAAAACCTTCTACGCCCACCTGGAGCTAGAAGCGAAAAAGAGTTTCTTGCCCTTTGTATTCAATGTGGACAATGTATGTCAGTTTGCCCATATCAATCCTTGCGTTTGCATGCTGGGCTTGGCATTAATCGACATACCCCTAAGATAGAACCAAGCTCTGTGCCTTGTTATTTATGTATGAAGTGTCCACCAGTGTGTCCGACGGGTGCGCTTGACCCTAGCTGCACCGACACACATAGGGCAAACATGGGACAAGCTTATATAATTAAGGACGATTGCCACAATTATAATGGTGGTGTCATGTGTTCTACCTGCTATGACCGCTGTCCTTTGCGTGGGGATGCCATTGTGCTTGAAATGGGTTTTATACCACGCCCAACCGATGCCTGTGTTGGATGTGGAGTTTGTGCCTATGTATGTCCAGTCAAGGCTGTAAAAACTGTTCCTAACCCCAACTATACACCCAAAGAGCAAGCTAAAAATAAAAATACACCCCAAGCACCTGCTGGGGCACTAGCCATCTTGCCAGCACCCATAAAAGGGGGCAAAAAATAATGCAAATTTCAGCAAAATTTCTGGCTTTGCGCCCATATATCCAAACCTTAGTGCTTTTTTTAGTGCTTTTATTACCAGTATTTTACTTCTGCGGCTATACTGACATACGCGGTAATTTCTATGCATGGCATATCTTTGGCATTCCTTTTGCTGACCCTCTAAATGCAGTACAAGGATTATTGCAAGGTATAATTAATGGTTTTTGGCCTTTATCCACAGTATTTATTGGTGCACTATTAAGCCTTATTCTAGCTCTTTTTTGTGGGCGTATTTTTTGTTCTTGGCTTTGCCCATATGGCTTACTATCTGAATTAGTATGGAAAATCACCACAAATCATTCAAAGCGTAAAAGCAAGGCTGCAGTATGGAGATGGCGTATAATTATTGTTCTTAGTGGCCTTTTATTGGGCTTTATACTAGGTATACCACTACTTAATCATCTATCGGTACCTGGATTAATTTCCCTCGCGCCGCAAGAATTTTGGCAGGTTATGCTACCAAGCCTTGGATTGGTACACAGTGGTGTTGAGACTGTATTACCTCCAGCCATTACACCTACAGTATCACCTCTACCAAATATGTTGAAAATGATAGCATTTATGATTGGGCCCGTGGCCTTGCTACTCTGTTTAGAGCTTGTACTTAAAAAGCGCTTCTGGTGTTCTTATGCTTGTCCACAAGCTTTGCTTCTTATGTTATCATCAAGGCTTGGTTATCTTAGTCCTATCCCTTCCTTACATATAAGTTGGCGGGCTGACCATTGCAATTGCAAAGGAGGAGCACATCCATGCGTTGATTCATGTTCTTTGGGTTTAAATCCGCGTACATTACATAAAAAAAATCTGGACCGAGATGCTTGTATTAATTGTGGAGATTGTGTTAAAGCTTGCGTTAAAACAAATTGTAACCATGAGCAAAATGCACTCCACCTTGAAACTAAGGGAAAATAGTGAAAAATCATATCTACAAAATTTCTTGTGAATATCTTAATGATGCTGATGGCAATGTGCCAAATTTAGACCCCATGATTTTTGAAGTGTCTTTACATGAAAATATTTTTGAAATTATTAATAAATTGAAAGAAAATGAAAAAGTACCTGCGCAAGATGTTGCAAGCTTTGGGCTTGGCTTAAAGCTTCTTGGAGAAGTCATATTGCGCAATCCTGACCACGCTTTATGCGCAAGCTTACGTCCACATCTTACGGAGATGATGAAAGAAATTAAGAAAAAATCTTAACTTAGTCGGTACTAAAAAACGCGTTTCACGCATTTTTCTAAAAAGGCACGCTCGCTCCAAATATCGCTTTGCGAACGCCAGAAGTTAATTTTGGCTTATTTTACGTGGCGCAATATTTTCTTTGCAGAAAATTTTGATAGCTGCCACTCAAAAAAA
>CAYJLD010000094.1:0-7657 GCA_964371195.1 uncultured Desulfovibrionaceae bacterium
AAGAGCATGGAATGCGAATTTCTGGCAATTTTTGAAGCTCAAAGGGGCTTTTTTTTGAGTGGCGGCTATCAAAATTTTCTGTAAAGAAAATTTTGCACCGCGTAAAATAAACCAGAATTAACTTCTGGCGTTCGCAAAGCGATATTTGGAGCGAGCGTGCCTTTTTGGAAAAATGCGTGAAACGCGTTTTTCAGTATCGGCGGATTCAACTTGAATGTACGACCGACTAAGATAATATTTGTGAAGAATTAAAAATTGCCAGAAGTTGTAACATACAATTTTCTGGCAATTTTTTTATTTTTTTCTAGCCCAGACGTTATCAACGTTTTTGCAACATAGATGTTATGCACATTAGATAGTTTTTTAGCATGTTGTTTGATGGAGTAAGAAAGTGTAAGTGTACGGCGCGCATAAGACCCACTAACGAAGAGGCTAAAAGGCAGGCAGTGTCTGCGGGGTCTAAGTTGTTACACATGCTGCCATCGGCCTGGCCTTGTTTTATGGCAGATTCAAAGTATTCTTGAAGTAGTACATATATGGTGCGTGAGTGCTCAAAGGCTGTACTATTAAGGTCACCATAGTGGCTTGGTGCATCACGTAAAAGCACCGCAAAGTCTATATTATTTCTATTGGCAAAGGTATAGCAGGCTTTAATCATTGATTCAATGCGCTCCATGCCTTTTTGTTCGCCTTGAATTTCTAGGTATTGGTAGACCTCATAGGACATTTTTTCACGTAGATTTTCTACTAATGTAATAAAAATATGTTCCTTATTTTTGAAATGGCGAAATATAGTTCCCTCGGCAACACCAGCTACTGCTGCCAGTTGTGCAGTAGAAGTTCGATGGTAGCCATTCTTAGCAAAGAGTTGAGCCGCGGTTTGTAAAATAGTATCTTTTTTCATTTAATTTTCTTCCATACGAGACCTTCGAGCCGCTTCTTGTTTACGCTCTCTAGTGCCAAGTGGTTTTCTTTGTTCAAAATCTTGGCTGCGCTCTTGGTGACGGCAAAAGACAAGAAAACCAGTATGAGCAATCATGCGATCATTAGGGCGCAAACGATCAGCCACTGGTTTCCAGCGGCGCATTAGAAGTTCACAAACTTCTATATCATCAAAAGGGCCACGCTCAAGACCAAGTAAGAGTTTGCTAACTTGATCCACAGTGGGTAAAAGAAAGGCAAGGCTAGCCCCAGAGCGCACAGCCTTAATAACATGTTCAAGATATTCCCAAGGTGTACGCACATCAAGAAAGAGGGCATCGGCATTATCAATGTCAAAGCCATTGGTAATATCCTTATGGTACAAAGTAACATTAGAACCAAGTCCAGCCCATTGTAGGTTGCGCCTAGCTAATTTATGGAATTCTTCACGAGCCTCAAAGCTATGCACATGACCACTTTGTCCAGAAAACCAAGAAAGACCAAGTGTTAATGCACCTGAACCTGAACCTGCTTCAATAATGGTTCTACCTTCACCTGCCCCGAGGCGCATGCAAATATAGGCAATATCTTTAGGATAAATAATTTGAGTTTGCCTCTTAACGCCCTTTAGGAGGTCGCGCAGAGTGGGTTCTTGCAGGCGCAATGGAACACCTTGGCTGGTGCATACTTCGGTGCCATAGGGCGCTTTAGATACATCTTGCATAGAGAGTATACCATCGCCGCTATGCCAGTCTTGCCCCTCTTCCACACGTTTAATATGTCGTTTACCCTTGGGGGTAACAATAATGATTAATGACCCATAGGGAGGCATAATGTTTCCTTAGTATAATTGTTTAAATAAATCTTCGCCTTGTTCTTCAACATATACATCTTCTTCCATAAAAGCCGTGCCTGTAATGGGTTCATCAGCTTTGTAGGCTAAGTCATCAAGCATTAAAATCCCACTTGGCATAACAAAATCATCGGCAGGGTAAAAGCCTTCTATTTTTTTACGATAATGGACAAAGGCGGGCAGGGCAGTAGAACCACCAGTTTCACGGCGTCCAAGGCTGCGTAGTTGGTCATAGCCCATGTATACACCTGTCACAAGATGTGGTGTAAAGCCCACAAACCAAGCATCACGCTCTTCGTTAGTAGTGCCAGTTTTTCCGGCCATAGGCTTATTAAGCACGAGGGCGCGTCTGGCAGTGCCTGATGTTACAACTTTTTTAAGCAATGTGGACATAATAAATGCATTTTGAGGTGTGATGGCTTGCCAATGTTCAGGCGCTTGAGTATATAATTCACGACCTTGAGCATCTTTAATAGATGTAATAATACGTGGGCGTACAGCCCATCCTTGATAGGCAAAAGCAGTGTAGGCTTGAGTCAGGTTTAGGGGTGAAACAGCCACAGCACCAAGGCTAACGGCAAGTTCATTAGGAAAGTGTGGCTCAAAGCCCATAGCTTTAGCGCGCTCAATAACTGCTGGAATGCCTATTTGCTGGGCTACACGCACGGTGCATGTATTGCGTGATTGGGCAAGAGCTATTGAGAGTTCAATGGGGCCTTTGAATTCATTATCATAGTTAGCAGGTTCCCAAATCTTGTTTGTATATGGATTTACATATACAAAAGGAGCATCAAGCAATGTACTTGATGCTGTAAAGCCTCTATCAATGGCTGCTGAGTAAACAAAAGGTTTAAATGCCGAACCGGGTTGGCGTTGAGCTTGTACAGCGCGATTAAAGTGGCTTGAGCCAAATTGATAGCCACCAATTAAGGCTACCACATCTCCTGTTGCTGGCTCAATGGATGCAAGAGCTCCTTGTGCTTCCGGCACTTGTTGCAGGGCAAGGGTAATGGGTTTTTCGGTGGTAATGATGGAAGGGTCAAAGCTTGGCTCTTTAATAACTTTTTTACCCTTTTCTGTGACTTCACGCTCAATACTATCTGGAGCAGAAACCCAAATAACATCACCAACTTTTAAAACCTTATTGACATCCTTTATGGCGGGAGCATAGGCAGCAATTACTTTTGGATTTGGCTTTCTGGCCCAAGACATGGTTTTTACATCTACATTACCTGTATAATTATTGCCAAGTGCTACGTGAGCAGTGGTTTTTTCTACTTTTAATACAAGAGCTTGCTTCCATGCTCCACCAACTAAATCATAAGGTGTAAACTTGCTTTTATTTAAAAAGGCTTGGCGTTGATCTTCAGGAAGATTTTTTAATGGCCCACGCCAGCCTTGGCGTTTGGTTAACTCTTCAAGCCCTTTGCGTAAACCTTCAGCCGCAGCTTGTTGATGTGCTGGGTCCATAGAAGTTGTAACTGTAAGACCTGATTGATAAACAAAATCCTCACCCACTTTATCGGTGGGTAGATTTAATTTTGCAAGATTATCTTTATTAAAGAATTCAATTAGTAATCTGCGTACTTCTTCTAAATACCAAGCCGATGCTCCTCCTGGTGTTTCTGGCATGGTCCAGTAAACTAGGGGTTCATTAATAGCTTGGGTATATTCATCTTCACTGATCCATTTAAGAGTGCGCAATCTTCCAAGTACATATATTTGTCTTGCTTTGGCTGATTCGGGGTGTCGGAAGGGATTGTAACGGCTTGGAGCTTGAGGCATGCCTGCAAGTAGCGCACTTTCTGCTAAAGTAATGTCTGTAGCATGCTTGCCAAAGAAAGTACGCGCAGCGGCTTCTACTCCATGCGCATGCTGCCCAAGGAAAATTTGATTAAGATATATGGTTAATATTTCATCCTTGGTAAGTTGCTTTTCTAGCCTATAAGCTAGAATGGCCTCTTTTACTTTACGTGTGTAGCTTTTTTCTGGAGTTAAAAGTAATTGCTTTATTACTTGTTGGGTAATGGTGCTGCCACCTTGCTTAGTTTTGCCACTTTGCAAGTTAGCAAGGGCAGCGCGCGCAATGGCCATAGGGTCAATACCTTGATGTTGGTAGAAGCTGTCATCTTCTGCTGCTAAAAATGCTTTAGGTATATGCGGTGACATGAGGTGTAAGGGGACAGTAAAGCGTTTTTCATAATATAAACTGCCTAAGGCTGAACCATCACGCGCTAATACAATAGTGGCTTGCGGAGGCTTAAAATTAGCAAGACTATCAATATCTGGCAGATCTTGGGCTGCCCAATAGAAAAAGCCTACCACAGCTGCTACAGCAAGCACACCACACAAAACCCCAAGGGCTATAAGACTGAGAAATATTTTTTTAAAACTTATTTTCATCTATCAATAATAAACACACTAGACCAAGGGTCAAGTTTTGCTATTAGGGTTTTACTATTTTGCTTTGGCCTCTGTTCCTATGGGGCTTGAGGGCATAATTTCTTGCCAACCTCCACCAAGTGCCATGCATACATCCACCACAGCATTAAGTCTATCACTCATAACTGTTGCTAATTGCAATTCTGCACTAAATAACTGTCTTTCTGCATCTAGCACAGTTAAATAGTCTGTATATCCATTGTCATATTGTAAGCGTGCAAGCTCTGAGGCTCGACGCAAATTATCCACTTGAGACTGAATACTTGCCACAATTGCATCGGCTTCACGCTGTGCAGTAAAAGATGTGCGAACATCTTGGAACGCTGATTGGATGGTTTTACGATAAAGAGCTATGGATTGACGCTTTAAGGCTTGGGCGTCATCTACAGCATACCAGCGACGTCCAAAGTCAAGAATTGGTAGTGCTACATTTGCGCCATAACTTGCCATACCAGCAGGACCGGAAAATAATTCTATGGCATCGGCACTAAGTGAACCTAGTGAGCCAGTAAGAGTAATGGCTGGGAAGAAATCAGCTCTAGCCACACCAATATTGGCATTGTAAGCCATAATCATATATTCGGCAGCGCGTATATCAGGACGACGCAAAAGTAACTCTGAGGGTAAGCCTGCAGGTAGTACAGGTGGTGCGGGCAATTTTTCAATGGACATGCCACGCTCAGCATTCTTAGTCATAATGTCACGTGGTGATCGTCCAAGTATAACTGCAAGAGAGGCTTCTGCCGCATCTAGTTGTACCATGGTAATTAGTGCAGATGCGCGTGCAGTTTCAACTTCGCTCTTAGCACGAAGCCAGTCAAGTTCTGTAATATCGCCTTGCTGGTAACGCTGATTATAGATAACTAAGCCTTCTTCACGTGACTTAAGGGTGCGCTTAGCTGTTTCCAATTGCATATCAAGAGCAAGTAGGGTGAAGTATGATTGAGCTGTTTGTCCGGCAATAGATAGGCGTAAAGCCTCATATCCAACCTTGGTGCTTAGCAATACATCGCTTAGACCAGTGAATGTATTACGATATTTGCCCCAAAGGTCAATTTCCCAAGATGTACTTAAAGCACCTTGGAAGGTAGATGTGGTGCGTTTTAACTCATTTTTTGTCGTACCTTCATCATATTGTGCTCTGGTTTCATCAGTGGTGTTTGGCCCGTTAATGCTAGCAAAATTGCCCATGGCAGAACCAGTACCACTGATATTTGGAAATATGGCTGAGCGCGCTATGCCTGCCTGGGCGGCAGCACTATCAATCTTGGCTAGGGCTTCATCTAAGTCTTGATTATTACGTAAGGCTTCTTCAACTAGCGCATTAAGAGCTGGGTCATTAAAGCGTTTCCACCAATCTTGTTCAAGTGGTGTCGTATTGGGGGCTTTTGAAAGCTCAACACCTTGCCAAGCTTCTGGCATAGCCATTTCTGGTCGCTCATAAGTAGGGGCAAATGAGCAAGCAGATAATATACTTAAGCAAAAAATAGTATTAAGCAATAAAAGTATGTTGCGAGTGTTCATTATATATTTTCCTCTGTTTCATCAAAGTGTTGATTATTTGCATGGGGGTCTTTTTTGCCCTGTGCCCAAAGGGAGAATTGCATAATCTTCTTGAAAAAGAATGGCACAAAAAGCGTGGCAATACAAGTAGCTGCAACCATACCACCAATAACGGCAGTACCAATAGCATGACGGCTATTAGCTCCAGCTCCAGCACTAATGGCAAGAGGCACACAACCCATGATAAAGGCCAGCGAGGTCATGATAATTGGCCTAAAGCGCAAACGCGAAGCATGCATGGCAGCTACGTCTAGGCTCTTGCCAGAACGCCAAGCTTCTACAGCAAATTCTACAATTAAAATAGCATTTTTTGCTGCAAGACCTACCAAGGTAACTAATGCTACCTGAAAATAAACGTCGTTGGCAAGTCCGCGAAAATATGTAGCCGTAATTGCCCCAAATACCCCAAAGGGTACAGCAGTTAAAACTGCAATGGGCAAGGACCAACTTTCATATTGGGCAGCCAAGATTAGAAACACCATGAGCAAGGCTAAAGCAAAAATTACTGTTGTGTCAGCTGAGGCCATAATTTCTTGTAAGGCAGAACCAGACCAACCAAGTGCATAGTCAGTGGGCAAAATTTCATTGGCTACTTCTTGCATGGCAGCAATGGCTTGTCCTGATGAATAACCAGGAGATGGTCCGCCCAATATTTGTGCTGCAGGGAATACATTATAGCGGCTAACTGATTGTGGAGCAGTACGTCTTTCAAGTGTGATTAGGTTATTTAAAGGTACCATCTCACCTTTATTATTACGTACAGAAACATCTTTCAATGATTCCCCAAGCATACGATAAGGTGCCTCAGCACTTAAAAGAACCTGATAGGTTCGCCCGCCTAAGGTAAAATCATTTACATAGCTTGAACCAAAAATGCCCTGCATGGCGGTAAACACGTCTGATACTAATACACCTTGAGCAAGGCAACGCTCACGATCAAGGTTAGCATACATTTGTGGTGCACCAGTGCTAAATTGGTTACGAGCACCAGATATTTCCGGTCTCTTATTAGCCGCATCTACAACTTTATTGGCCCAATCTTGTAACTCGTCTAATGTGCCAGTACCGCGACTTTGTATGAAGGCTTCAAAACCACCAGTGGTACTCATGCCAGAAATTGGTGGCGGTTCAAACGCAATTGATACAGCTTCTGGTGTCATGCCAGTCATGCCAAAAGTTCTTTGGGCAAGGCTTTGTGCCGATTGGTTTTCACCTTCGCGTTCACTCCAATTTTTCAAAGTAACAAAGAAGGTAGCATAATTACTTTTGCCAGAAAATGATGTTAAATCTAGGCCTGTTATGCCTATAAAATTATCAACAAAAGGTATGCCCATCATTTGTTTTTCAATGTTGTTCATAATTACTTCGGTGCGCTGCAAGGTAGCGCCGTCTGGTAAAATGGCCATACCGAGAATATAGCCTTGATCTTCATTGGGCACTAAGGACGTGGGTACAGTTTTAAACAACCAACCCATAGCCACAAGCATGAGTACAAAAACAAGCATACTGCGTATGCCAGCTTCTTTAATGGTACGTACAATACGCACATAGCGATGGGTTACTTTGCCAAACCACCAGTTAAACCAAACAAAAAATTTCCAAGGTTTTACATTAGGGTCATGCGGCTTTAATAAAATGGTACATAGTGCTGGAGTTAGCGTAAGGGCTACAATACCTGAAAGAATAACAGAAATAGAAATAGTAATAGCAAATTGCTTATACATCTCCCCTGCAAGACCACCCATAAATGATACAGGCACAAACACAGCACAAAGCACAAGCACAATAGCAATAACTGGCCCAGTAACTTCATGCATAGCTTTAGCTGTAGCATCCATAGCATTTTTATGCTCAGTGCGCATAATACGCTCTACGTTT
>CAYJLD010000095.1:0-7486 GCA_964371195.1 uncultured Desulfovibrionaceae bacterium
ACTTTGACGCAGCCACACTGAAAAAGGTAAATATGCCAAAATCGTACCCTATGGCGAATGGGCCAAAGGCCGCCGTGCAAAACAAGCTTAAACAAGTTTAAAGAAAAGCCCCTAGTCCTAGCATAAAGCTAAAACTAAGGGCTAAAAAACTAAAATTCTAATCAGCTAAAAAACAAAATACTTTCTAAACAAGAAATTTCCAACAAAGCCTACAATAGATGCCCAAGCCTTACTCCACATAGCCCCAACACCTACAGCCATAAGGCCAGTGGTCACACCATAATCCACTCCACCCATAACTAAAAGCGTGATAATATAGGCAATTATCTCACCTTTATTGGACCAACGTGCATTATGCCTAAACAAGATAGTTATACAGAGTAAATAATTAACTATAGCTGCAAACACGAAGGCTATAACAATGGCCGATGCAGATGAAAATCCAGATGCGAGAAGGACTGAGAACATTATAAGATTTGCTAAAGCCGCACTTGCGCCAATAAAAGTATAGAGCAAGATTTGCATGGGTAAAGGAGCACAATGCGCACTGTAATGTAAAATACAATAAAGAGCGCGAACACCATCACGCCAGCCAATTTTCTTACCTTCTTCATAGCTACGCGGCTGATATGATATGGCACATTCATACACACGCACCTTGGCCTGCGCTACAAGGGCTGTCACTTCTGGTTCAAAACCAAAACGATCCTCTTTTAGCTGAGGGGCAATGTTCGTAATCACCTCACGCTTAAAGAGTTTGTAGCAAGTTTCCATATCAGTAATATCTAAATTGGTAAACATATTAGAAACAAAGGTCAAAGATCTATTCATCCAAGTATGCCAAAAGTGCAAAACACGACGTGTGTCTTGACGCAGATAACGTGAGCCGTAGACCACATCGGCCTTATCTTCTAAAATGGGCTTCATAAGCGTAAGATAGTCCAAGGGTGAATATTCAGCATCGGCATCTTGTATGCCCACCATATCCCCTGTGGCCTTAAGTAATCCAGTTCGTAAGGCTGCACCCTTACCACGATTTACTTCATGCTTGTAAAGAGATATGATATTAGGGTATTTTTCACTTAGCGCATTAGCAACGGAGTAACTTTTATCAGTGGAACAATCATCAACAATAATGAGTTCAAGCTCAACTCCAGCATCTTTCAAGGCAAAGCAACGCTCAACACAACTCTCAAGGGTTCTTTCTTCATTAAAACATGGTATTATAAGTGAAAGTTTTGACATAACCGACTCTTTATATAGTTTATAACAAGGCCACATTAGCAATGAGTAAGCGCTATTGTAAAGGAATATATTTATCCTCAATCAATTTAAAACCTTGAGGCATGAGGTCTTGCACTGCTGGCATATTGTTTACCGTAACACTTGGCTTAGTCTTAAATTCACCAAACAATTTATGGCGCAATGCTTGAGTTACGCTATTTACCTGCACATCTTCAGTGCCTATGGCTTGAAGCGATAGAGCAAATACATATGGCGCAGGCTCATTTTGTAATTGTTCATTAAAACTATGATACATATAAGGTAGCTTGTTCATGCGATTTTGTAAAAGTGACCAAATTGGGTATTCCACTGAATCTTCACCCAAGAGTAAAGCAATTTCTTGTGGCTTTTCTTTGGCAAGAGCTGAGGCTGCTGCTATATAATTATCCTTAAGCTGCGGAAGCTTAACAAAATATAATTCTTCACGCTTGCTATTCCAAATTGAAGGATAACCAGCATAATACGGAATTATTGGTCTTAGAACGTTCATTAAAAGTGGCACTAAGGCTGTGAAACACATTAAAAATATAAATGTGCGTAATACTTTACTCTTATTTAATTCCATACTACCAAGGGCAAAACCAAATATGGGTGCACACAGGGCAAAAATTGGTGTTTGCAAGCGCGTTATCCAAGGTTGCCAAGCAATAAGCAAGCAAAAGGAAGCCACTACTGACAAAGTAAGCCAAGTATAAGCGCGTGGTAGGGATAGCTTGCGCATAAAAAATAGTAAGAATATTATACACAACGCTAATGCATGCAGAGAATTTTGGGCTTTACTATCCTCCATTTTCAGTGAGTATCGCTCATGCCCCCATGGAAAAATAGCCTTATCTTCCACATCAACACCAAGCAAAGAGCACATATTATAATAAATATTATCAAATTCTTCTTTAAGCACTAAGCCTGGATCATGTACACGTAGGTTGCCAACAAAGTTGGCAATAAATGTGCCTATTGATGGTTTTTGCACGATGGTATTTTCACCTGCGGCAATGATGCTACCATAAAAATTATAATTTCTTACAAGGTGTGGCACATTTATAACAACAACTAGCAAGCAAATAATCGTTGCATGCCAAAAATATTTTTTTAGATCTTTTAAGAGCAAATAGGCAAAGTATATAACAAATGGCAAACCAATCACATATGCTGTACCCTTAGTTAAGATAGCAAGGCCAAGAGCTAAACCACTATAGCTTGCTTGACTAATTAGCCTTTGCTTTTTCCACTGTAAAAACATGTATACAAAACAAAGAAACCAATATGTTATAGCAATATCTGTTTGTAC
This sequence comes from uncultured Desulfovibrionaceae bacterium, assembly GCA_964371195.1. Taxonomy (GTDB): domain Bacteria; phylum Desulfobacterota; class Desulfovibrionia; order Desulfovibrionales; family Desulfovibrionaceae; genus CAYJAD01. Next base: position 2,576 of record CAYJLD010000095.1, read on the forward strand.
GCTCGAGGCTTGTAAAATAGCCATAGGTAGAGTGGCAAAAAATAATGCCGCAAGCCATTGCTGCGCCCTACTTGCTTTAAGCTCTTTAGCAATACAAAGGATAAGATAAATAGAGCCAGCAAAGGCCAATCCTTGCATCAAATTGGCATATATATCAGATTTTGATAAGATTACACTGGGAAGTATCATAGTTGAGGCAAATGGAGCCATACCATTTTGGCGGATGATATTTGTATAAAAAAATGATTGATTTTGATTTTGTATCCAATGCTGAATTCTTGGCATGTGATAGGTTAATGCATCCCAAGTATTTGGGGGGTATATTAAACCAGTTATAATTACAATTATTACGATGAAAAGTATAAATTTAAAATAATTATTTAGCTCACATTTTATATTGATGCATGATCTTTTCGCCCAAGACAATTTGAACATAAGCAAGCAATAAATACCAAAAGCTCCAAGCATACTTACATAATTTATGGTATTAAGCAGGCTTAAGCCTAGGCTCAACAAGAAGATAAAACCGCCCCATATAAGTGAGGCTTGAACTATGGCATCTTGCAAAGTATTTTTTTGCAAGACATAAGTGATGGTTAAAAATAGGCTTAGATATGGTAATAATCCAAGTAATAAATCCAACAACATATTAAACTCGATTAAATTTAGGCTAGTAATGTTCAATTAATTCAAAAAGCAAACTAAGTGCCATGATTTAATATACACTAAGCCGTTATGTCTAGCAAAACTTGGTACTTAATTTAGATATTTTATAAGATTTACTATTTTTATCTGTGGCAAAAATTAATATCTACGCCTAGCAAGGGTAATATGAGTATTTTTGCAAAGGTCTCTAGACAAAGTTATTTGAGATAGTAGTTTTATAACATAGCTTGACATAATCATTTATTTTTTGTATGTTGAGAAGAAGGCAAGATCGTTGTGATCTTGGGCATGTTACATGCCGTAAAATAACGCCATACAATTTGAGGAGGCAAAGAATGAGTCTCAATAGGCGTGACTTTGTTAAACTATGTACAGGTACGGTTGCAGGTTTTGGGGTTTCCCAAATGTTTCACCCTGCTGTAAATGAAGCGTTGGCTGCGTCTTTGAGCGGTGAGCGTCCTCCTGTACTTTGGTTGCAGGGCCAGGGCTGTACGGGTTGTTCCGTATCCTTGCTTGATGCTGCAAATCCTACCATTGCCGATGTGCTATTAAAAGTTATCAGCCTTGACTACCATCCCACCGTGATGGCAGCCGAAGGTGAACAAGCCATTGACTTTATGCGTAGTGTTGCAAAAGCCAAGAAAGGTCAGTTCTTCGTTGTTGTTGAAGGTGCCATTCCGGTTGCCAAGGACGGTAAATACTGTGTCGTTGGTGAAACCATGAAGGACAAAAAGCACGAAGAAATTACCATGGTTGACATGGTAAAAGAATTAGCTCCTGACGCTGCGGCCATATTGGCTGTGGGCACATGCGCCGCATATGGTGGCATTCCTGCTGCTAAGGGTTCTGAAACCGGTGCCCTTGGTGTTGGTGCATTCCTAAAACAAAATAAAATTGCAACCCCAGTTGTAAACATTCCTGGCTGTCCACCACAGCCTGATTGGATTGTTGGCACTGTGACTCTTGCCCTTGACTTAATAGGCAAGCACGGTTTAGCTGGTGGTCTTGGTGAAGTGGTGAAAGCCCTTGATAGTGAAGGTCGTCCTCTACCATTCTTTGGTGAAAACCTCCATGAAAACTGTCCTTTCGTAGGCGCTTTTGATGAAGGCAAAATGAGTGCAACTTTCACAGACAAGAGTGCTTGCCGTTATGACTTAGGTTGTAAGGGCCCATCGGCCAACTGTGACTCCTTTAAGCGCAAGTGGAATGGAGTTAATTGGTGTGTTGCCAATGCTATCTGTATTGGCTGTACTGAGCCTGGTTTCCCAGACGAAATGTCACCATTTTATTCTAACTAAGGTTGTTACGGCCCACATTTGTGTGTGCCAGCATTAAGGAGGCATATATGGCTAAAACAACCATAGCCATCGATCCTGTCACCAGGATTGAAGGACACCTCAAAGCTGAGGTTGTCGTAGAAAATGGAAAGGTAGTTGACGCGCATATTCATGGCGGTATGTATCGTGGCTTTGAGACTATTCTCAAAGGACGTGATCCGCGCGATGCTACTCAAATCGTGCAGCGTCTTTGTGGGGTTTGTCCTACATCGCACGCCATGGTTTCTGTAGCTGCTCAAGAACAAGCATTTAAGGTAAAAGTTACCAATAATGCACGTTTAACACGTAACCTTATTCTTGCAGCAAACTACTTACAATCACATATCCTACACTTTTATCATTTGGCAGCCCTTGATTATGTTCAAGGTCCGGAGACTTCTCCTTTTATTCCGCGTATGGCAAAGCCTGATCTTCGCCTACCAGAAGCTGCTAATAAAATGGGTGTGGATCAATACCTAGAGGCTCTTGAAGTACGCCGCATTGCCCACGAAATGGTTGCCCTTTTCGGTGGTAAAATGCCACACATTCAAGGTATTGTTGCTGGCGGTACAACAGAAATTCCAACTAAGGAAGCCTTAGTTGAGTATGCTGCTCGCTTCAAAAAAGTTAAAGATTTTGTTTATAACAAATATCTACCCATAACCTACACCGTAGGTTCCTTGTACAAAGATCTCTTTGCACAAGGCCAAGGCCATAAGAACTGTGCTTGCTTTGGCGTATTCCAATTGGACGCTGATGGTAAAGACTACCTCTTAAAGCCAGGTGTATACATTAAGGGTAAGGACATGCCATTTGAGCCCAAGAAAGTTACTGAGGATGTTAAATATTCTTGGTTTGACGAAAAGGGCACTGGCAAACACTTTGCTGATGGTGTTACCATACCAGATGTTGACAAAAAAGACGCTTACAGCTTCGTAAAAGCTCCTCGTTATGATGGTGCTCCTGTGGAAGCTGGTCCTGCTGCTCGCATGTGGATTACTAATCCACCTGTATCGCAAGTAGGTCGTGATTTACTTAAAAAACACTTTGGTGTTGATGTCAAAAACTTCCGTGATCTTGGTGAAGACTTAGTATTCTCCATCATGGGCCGCCATGTGGCACGTGTTGAAGAAACAGCCCTCATCGCTGATCAAGTTGAAAAATGGCTTAAAGAAATTAAGCCAGGGGATGAAACTTGGACTACCTTTGAAATCCCCATGACTGCTGAAGGCTTTGCTTGTGCAGAAGCTCCACGCGGTTCACTGATCCACTACTTAAAGGTTAAAGATCAAAAGATCGATGCCTATCAAATTGTTGCAGCTACTATTTGGAACTGCGGCCCCCGTGACGACAAAGGCGTTCGCGGACCGGCTGAAGAAGCACTTATTGGTGTTGAAGTTCCTGATGTAGAAAATCCAGTCAACGTGGGGCGCTTAATTCGCTCCTTTGATCCATGACTAGGCTGTGCTGTGCACGTGTTGCACGCAGAAACCGGCAAAGTCACTGTAGTGGATGTAAAATAAGTTCGATTTAACCGCCTCGGCATCACAGTCGAGGCGGTTTTTTTATTCCTGTCTGTGCAATTCACTTTGGCTATCATATTACTCCATAAATTCATGTGAACCAATTGTGTCAGTATCTACATTGTACAAAAAAATAAAATATATTGTGTACATTATTCAATATATTATTAGCTAGTTAAGGAATTAGCTGAAAATATATGCCCAAAAAAAATTGCACAAAAATGCATATAACACTGCAAATATAAAGAATAAATTAAATTCCTATCTTATTTTTAGTATTAATCATAATTATTATTATCTACTTTACAAAACTTGATTAGCCATGTATCTTATTCATACGTTTATTGTGTCATAGTTGGTATAGCTGTTTGTATACGTAATGGGATAAATATCTTGAGGACCATACGACATGAAAGCATTTTTTGTTGATTTAACTTTATGTACTGCTTGTCGCGCTTGCCAAACTACTTGCACACAATGGAAAGGACATCCAGGAGAAGAAACAAACTCTTGGAGCTCTGATGAATATAAAGCTATAACTTCCACTACTTACAAGCTAATACATGCAGAAAAAGCTCAAAATGATGGTGAGAAAAAAATTGAATGGATGTATTTTCCAGAACAATGCCGCCATTGCGTTGACCCTCCTTGCCTATGCGTAGCTGAAGATGTAGAAGGTGCTGTTATACACGATACTGAAACTGGCGCCGTTGTTTTTACAGAAAAAACTAAGGCCATTGATTATAGTTTTATTCGTCAAACCTGCCCTTACGACATTCCCAAACTGAGAAAAGATAAAGCCGTTATTAAATGCAATATGTGCAATGAACGCGTACAGGCTGGAAAGCTTCCTTCTTGTGTAGAAGCTTGTCCCACTGGTGCTATGACCTTTGGAGACGAAACCCCAATCAAGATGTTAGCTCAACAAAGACTTAAAGAAGTGCGCGCTAAATACCCTCAGGCACATTTGGGCGATATTGACTCTGTACGTGTTATCTATCTATATCCGTATATACCAGCAGCCAAAGCATTTTCAAAGTCTAAGCAAAGTGAAAATAAACTTGGCGAGCTAAGTAAGCATATGGGCATTAATAATAAAACAAAGCATAATTAAATTTGAGAACAATCTGCCCCTGCTGGTGTTTTTCTTTTCAAAAAAAATACCATGTGGCAAGCTTTGAAGTTCAATATAGCTTTAAAGCTTGTATGTAAACAATGTGCTTTTCTTTATAAGTGACATATGGACCACCATATGCTAAATCCACCAAAGCTATACCAATTTTCAAAACAACGTTATTCACCGTATTAAGTCAGCATACGGCATGCTGGCTTAGTCGACGCTTGTAAATACAATAACATTCTAAAATAGTATAATTTTATTGGAAAATAGTAATAAAAAAATTACC
>CAYJLD010000096.1:0-7253 GCA_964371195.1 uncultured Desulfovibrionaceae bacterium
CGTAAAACAGCATAAATATGCATGATTGTTCAAATGTGCAAGCTATATAGTCGGTTCTGAAAAACGCGTTTCACGCATTTTTATAAAAAGGCGCGCTCGCTCCAAATATCGCTTTGCGAACGCCAGAAGTTAATTCTGGCTTATTTTACGTGGCGCAAAATTTTTTTGCAGAAAATTTTGATAGCCGCCACTCAAAAAAAAAACCTTTGAGCTTCAAAAATTGCCAGAAATTCGCATTCCATGCTCTTATTTCTGGTAATTTTTTATTACTATTTTCCAATAAAATTATACTATTTTAGAATGTTATTATATTTTTCAGCGTCGGCTATATAAAAGTTACTTTTATCTTCCCTTAATAGTAAGCTTTTGCCCTAGAGCAGTATTGAAATTAGTGGACAAGTATCTTTGTTCACATTTAATGATAATATTTAAATGGTTTGGGAAATGTGTTTCATCAAACCCATGAATTGTACCTATATAACTATTATCCAAATACACTTCATCACCTACAAGAACAACGCCACCTTCTTCAATTTCAACAAAGCCCAAATATGAAATTCTATCTACTACCTTTTGTTGTGCTTCATCAATATAATCAGTTAAGATAAGTTCATGTATTTCATATTTGCATAAAGCTCTTGATGGTGCACTCATGAGCAGCATGCCTCTATTTTCGAGCATACCATTTAGTACAACTTTGATAGTTCCTACAATATCAGTTTTATGTAAATAGATATCATCCAGTAATAAATTATCTTTATATGGATCCTTGCTTTGTTGCATTACACACCCTCAGTCATACTTTGCTTCTTTTTTCTTGCAGCAATTTTTCTATTCATTTTTGCTTGATTTATAAAGGTGAAAATAATAGACAGGGCTGCAACTATCAAGAGTATAGCACTTATGGGGCGATTAATTAAAATCATGGGATCACCATTTGACAAAATCAAAGATTGCCTAAGCGAGGTTTCGGTCAAAGGGCCTAAGATAATAGCCAAAGCAATAGGTGCAACATCATATTTAAGCTTTCCAAATATATAACCAATAAAGCCAAAGCTAAAGGCTACCCAAATATCAAATGTATTACCTGATGATACAAATGATCCTACAAGTGCAAAGATTGCAATTGCTGGAAGTAGATAGGTTTTCTTAATTAAGGCTATTCTTGCTACAAGCTTTACGCCTGATAAACCAAGGATTATGAGTACAATATTAGCAAGTAGCATACATGCAAAAATTGGATATACTATTTCTAAGTGATCTCTGAACAATAACGGGCCTGGTTGAAAGCCTTGAACAGTAAGAGCACTTAATAAAACTGCCGTAACAGCATCACCTGGAATGCCAAGGGTAAGCATGGGAATTAAGGCTCCCCCAGTTACAGCATTATTAGCACATTCAGGAGCTGCAACGCCTTCAATGATGCCGGTGCCAAATTTTTCAGGTTTTTTAGAGGTTCTTTTTGCAACATTATACGATACAAATGCTGCAATATTAGCACCTGCTCCAGGCAAGGCTCCTATAAATGTACCTATAACACTAGATCGTAACCAGAGTGGAATTAATTTTTTAACAGTTTTTAACGAAGGTAAAACCTTAGAAACTTTGTCCAATTTTTGTTCATCTTTTACAAAGTCCTCAGCAAGTCTAAAAACTTCTGCTATGGCAAATAAGCCTATAACTACAGGTAATAATTCAAAACCAATTAAAAGGTGTGGACTACCCATGGTAAAACGAGGAAGTGGAGTTATTAAATCCATTCCCACTGCACCTAAAACTAGCCCGAATAAGCCTGTAATTATACCCTTTAGTATGTCTTTGGACAAAGAAAAAATTACAGATAAGCCAAAAACAGCTAATGCAAAATATTCTGGAGCAGAAAATTCTAATGCAAATTTAGAAATTTGCGGAGATAAAAAAATCATAATTACGGCACTTAAAAAGCCGCCAATGCCTGAACTAATGGTGGCAATTCCTATGGCTTCGCCACTTCTACCTGACATAGCCATAGGATAGCCATCAATAAGAGTTGCCGCAGCACCTGGAGTTCCTGGTGCTCGCAACAAAATTGCAGTTATAGACCCACCATAAATTCCACCACAATAAATACTAAGTAATAGAACTAAGGCCGGAATAGCATCCATGCCAAAAGTAAACGGTATAAGTAGTGAAATGGCCAAGGTAGCAGTTAAACCAGGTATTGCTCCTACAACTGTTCCCAAAAAAACTCCGCCTATCATTAGCACAAAATTCATTGGGCTAATTAACGCTCCTAAGCCTTGTACAATAAAGTCCACACTACACCGCCTTAAAAGATGTTTATGGGTGGTAAGGCAGCACCAAAGAGAACATCAAACATTATATATAATGCCAACGTCATCGCGGCTGCAACTATAGCACTTATTGCCATTGTTTTCTTATCATTTATACTTGGTTGCATGATGCCTATCATGAAAACAAGATAAATAAATGTTGAAATTATGAACCCTAAACTGTCGAGCAGTATAATGTATACAGAAGTAAATATAAATATACACAATACTCTCTTATAATTGCCTACATGAATTGAGCCTGAATTGTGGTTAGTCCTCATCCTAATAACAGCTCTTATTATTAGCGTAATACTAGCAATTGCTAATAATATAGATATTATTTGAGGATAAAAATCAGGTCCAGCGCCAACAATTGCAACATTAGGAAAACTTAGCGTCATAATATAAATGGCAGCAGAAATTATTAAAAATACAATTCCTGCAATGATATCACTAATGGCCATACCTTACCACCTTTTCATAAAATCTAGTTATTTAGCAAAACCAAGCTGCTTCATAACACTTTCAACTTCTTTATAAGAAGCAGCTAAGAAAGCTTCAAAAGCTGTGTGATCTGTATACCACATATCAATTTTAGCATCATCACACTTCTTCTTAAATTCTTCTTGATCAAATGCAGCCTTAGCAGCCTTTCTTAAAACTACCATAACTTCTTCAGGGGTGTCCTTAGGAACGCCAATACCTCTCCAGCTGCTATATACAGCCTTATATCCAGACTCAGTGAAGGTTGGTATTTCAGGAGTGCTTGCAACTCTTTCAGCTGTAAGTACACCAAGGGCGACTAATGTTCCTTCCTTAACATGTGAAGCAACAGAGTTGTAAGAAATATATGTAGCGTCAATATGTTTACCTAATAGTGCAGCTGTTTGCTCACCACTACCAGTATACGGAACATAGGTAACCTTTGTGCCCATTTCATTATCTGCCACAACACCAGCTTGGTGCCATAATGCGCCTTCACCATTTACACCAACTTTCAAACCACCAGGATTTGCAAGGGCAGCTTGTCTGTAGTCTTCAACATTTTTCCAACCAGAATCTTTTCTTACTACCAATACTGTGGGTTGAGCTGTAAAAGTATTTAACAATTTGAAATCCCTATAGCCAACTGGTGCTAAAGCTTGGGCTTCTACTGTCAAAATATCCAAGGTTAGCAGCAACATGGTGTATCCATCAGCCTTAGAGTTTTTAACCTGAACAGCACCAACAGCACTATTGCCACCAGGAACATTCAAAACATTTATGGTCTGGCCCAATTCTTTTTCAACATAGCTAGCATATAATCGTCCTGCCACGTCAGTTCCACCACCAGCAGACCAAGGAATAATCATCTCCAAGCTCTTTTCTGGAAACTTTTCCTGTCCTTTGTCAAAGCAACCAGTAATAGCAACTAGAGCTAACAACACCAAAAACAAACTCATTAATCTTTTCATTAACCAATTCTCCTTGTTTTGTATGGTTTAATATACTAACTTTTGGCGCTGATCTGCCGGCTTTGCCGCATCCGCTTCCCACTGCTGCACAGGTGGTACGTATTCTTCCGGAGATTCAACCATAAAGTTTAAGAGTACAGGCTTTTGTGCAGAGTACGCCCACTTGATAGCTTCTTCTATGCCATCATTGTTATAAACATGACGCCCCTCAATGCCAAAGCCTTCAGCAATTTTTACAGCATCTATAGGTGAGAAATCTACACCAAAATAATTCTTTTCATAGTATAGATACTGTATAGTCTTAATCCAACCATAACAATCATTTTGGAAGTTTACCAAAATTATAGGCAAGTTGAATCTTTTTATTGTTTCTAATTCGCCCATGGACATGCCAAAACTTGAATCACCAAAAGCACACACAACTTTATGTCCAGGCCTTCCATAGGCTGCACCAATGGATGCTCCTATAGCAAAACCAAGAGCACCATGCGCACGTGGTAATATAAAGTTTTTACCTGCCTTTTTTGCTCGCACATATGATGATATATATGGCGTTGGCGTACCAGCATCACCTACAAATACCGTGTTTTCATCTGCATATTTATCTAAATATTCAAACACATTACTTGAAATAACCTTGTCAGACTTGCGCTCACGCTCTTTGGCAACGCGCGCAAACTTACTATCTAATTGTCCCTTTGTAAATGTGCACCATTCAGAATTTTTATCACTATAGGCGCATTTTGCATCATGTAGTGCATTTATAGCAATGAGGACTTGTTTAATGTCTGCCATTATTGGTAGGTCAGGGTTAATGTTATTGCACAAAATATTTTCACTAATATCCACTTGCACAATCTTAGCAGCCTTATTGATAATGGCCTTACCCACTGAGGTAACATTATCCATCTTGCAGCCTAACACAATAATCAAATCAGCTTGTTTAACCACTTCATTAGCTTCTGGTGAACCACCATTAGCCCCTATTGTACCTATGGAATAAGGTGAATATTCATTTATGCTACCCTTTCCATCTACAGAGCTAGCCAAGGGTATGGCATAGTTTTCAATAAATGTATTAAGCTCAGCATATGCTTGCGATAAATGCACTCCGCCACCAGCAATAATTACAGGCTTTTTAGCCGCATTTATCATATCTAATAATGTTTTAACATCACGCTCTACAGGAGCAGATCTAAAATATTCTCTATCTTCAATATGGAGATTTGCTATTAAATCTTCAGGCTTTCCTGTGTATTCTTCACGCAAAATGTTCTCAGGGAAAGAAAGTGCTGTGGCACCAGGAGCACCAGTTAAACTCTTGCGCACAGCTTTTCTGACCATATGTGGTATCAAACTTGTGGTCTTAAGCTTACTATTCCACTTAGTAACTGCTGCTAGCAATTGCTCTTGATTGCAATCAGTAAGCGCACAAGTTTCTTCACTACTCATATTTATTTCTGAAGCAATGCATAGGAGGGGTATATTTGATAGGTTTGCTTCACTTACACCAGGCACAACATAAAGTGCACCACCACCACTTGGAACGTCAACTACTCCAATCTTGCCTGTTACTCGTGCGTAGGTGTCAGCAGTATATGCTGCATCTCTTTCATCACGACAGATAATGTAATTTATTTTATCCTTCCTTAAGCGCAGTGCATCATGAAATGCCATACTGGTATCACCTGGCACTCCAAAAACAATTTCTACTCCATGTTGAATTAACATTTCAACTAAAACGTCTGCTCCTCTCATATAAACTCCTTTAGCATCTATTACATTTATTATCAATGAATACGCATTGCTCATCAATGACTACACATTACTCATCAAAAAGTAATACTGTCATAGCATTGTTTTTTAGTGCTGTCAACATGTATACAAAACAACGTGAAAATGGCTTCACATGGTTGATTGCACATTAAAAATACGCATACTAAAATCAAATTTTGTTTTGATAATGCACGAGGTTGGTGAAGTTATTTTGAATTTACTACGACACAGCTAGATAGTGTCGTCAAATTAAACAAGGTATGTTACACATCTTTCAACAAGACGTTGGAGGATTTATGCAAGCACATCGTAGGCATGATATTTCGGATAAAATGTGGGAAAATATTTCTCCCCATTTAAGCGGTAAGAAAGGGAATGTTGGACGTCCAGCTTCTGATAATAGGCTGTTTATAAATGGAGTTTTTTAGATTTTACGTACCGGTGCTCCGTGGATAGATTTGCCGACTGACTATGGCGACTGGAAAAATACACATCGACGTTTTTGCCGCTGGCGTGATAAAAACATGTGGAAAAACATCCTTGAGGCTGTTATTGATGCGCCGGACTTTGAATGGCTTATGATTGATGCAAGTCATTGCAAAATTCAACCCCATGCATGTGGGGCAATCGGTGGCAACGAAAATATGTCAAGGGCTAAAGGGGGCTCAATACCAAGATACATTCGGCCGTGGATGCGAATGGTATGCCGCTCATAGTCATTATTACAGAAGGTATCAAAGCAGATGGCAAGGAAGCATATGCGCTATAGGTAATTTTTTGCGAAATCTTCCACAGACATGATAGGTGTAGTCCTATGAATAATTCTGTGATAATTAGAGCATAGTATTGCTAAGTCATCATCGATGGACTGATTGAGCGAAAATGTTTTGTCGAAGTACCATTGCGAGTGAAATATTCAACCACAGAAAAAGGAAAGTCCCTCATAACTGTGTTTAACACCATGTAAGATTGGGGCAAAGAGAATATGGATGACAGATTTGAAATGCAATCATGAAATCTAATCATGCTTAAAAGGAGCTATCCATGACAGAAAAGGAAAAAATGCTTGCAGGGCAATTATATGATTGCGGAGATAAGGAACTTTTAAAACAATGGCATAAGGCAAAAAATCTTACCAGAGAATATAACAATCTTAATTCTGAAGATACTGAGAAGAAACAGAGCATACTCAAAGCTCTTCTTGGAGGAATGGGTGATAGTGCATGGATTGCCCCTCCTTTCTTTGTGGATTATGGGGAAAATATTTACTTGGGAAGTAATTGTGAAATAAACATGAATTGTGTTTTTCTAGATTGTAACACTATAACCATTGGAAATAACACTCTCATAGCACCTGGAGTACATATTTATACAGTATTTCACCCCACTAATGCCAAGGAAAGATTTAGTGAACCTCGTGATGACGGAAGTTTTTCCTTTTGTAAAAGTTTAACGGCTCCTGTATCAATTGGCAACAATGTTTGGATTGGTGGTGGGGCTATTATTATGCCTGGAGTATGTATAGGTGATAATGTGGTTATTGGCGCTGGTAGTGTGGTAACGAAAAGTATCCCTAGAGATTGGGTGGCTTATGGTAATCCATGTAAAATACAAAGGCCAAACACATAATATAGATTTAACAACACATTTTGTTTAACTAGTCGGTACTGAAAAACGCGTTTCACGCATTTTTCTAAAAAGGCACGCTCGC
>CAYJLD010000097.1:0-7240 GCA_964371195.1 uncultured Desulfovibrionaceae bacterium
GGAGTTCAAGTCTCCCTCCCGGTACCACAATAAAATCAATAGGCTAGAAGAATTTTTTTGTTCTTCTAGCCTATTTTATTTTCCCAAGTTTTCATTTCTCCCCCAATATACCCCCTTGTTTGGGTAAGAGTCATCAACATCTAAGATTTCAGAGCCTATAGATTACTTGGGGTACCTATTTTTTAATATTTGCTATTTTTCTAATATGCTTTTTCACTAAATAAAAGAACAATTAAAGCGTTTCTTTATGCAAAATGTTTAGTAAAATATTTGACAATAAGTAAATTGTGGAGTAATAACTCAAAAATTGTGAAAAAAATTATTTATTGGCAATAATGTATTGATTTACATTACACATGTATGAACTAGTTATGTGAGGGAACACGAAATGTCTGATGAAAAAAAAATTGATTATAACGAAGCTGTGAACAATGTGCATATAATGGCAGATCGATTAGCCAGCTTTTATTACTTTACAGTAACAAATTTAATAAAAGAGTTTGGAGAAGATAAGGCTGATGAGCTCATTACAAAGATAGTTTGGGATTATGGTATAGACTGTGGAAAAAAAACTAGGAAGGATGTTGAAAATGCTGGATATGAGCCAACCATGGAAAATTATAAGCTAGGTAAAGATTTGCCAACAGTGGGCTGGGAAAAAGGAGAATTTGATACTAATGATGTTAATTCTCAAGCAACTTTATGTAGTTTCTGTCCATTTGCTGACACATGGAAAAAGCTTGATTTTGAAAAGTGGGGAAGGAAGTATTGCCTTATTGACCAAGCAAAATATGAGGGATATAGCAACGGTGCATTGCAATGTGTGCACGACAAAAATGTGTTGGATGGCGATGATAGCTGTATTGTGAGAGTTATAAAAAAATAATTCTATTTGATGGTGTAAACGTTTAAAATATTTAATATTTACCCTTTTAACTTCTCAACTATGGAATGGGTATAGAGTTGAAGGAAAAAGAATTTCAGTTGATTCTTGATATATTAGAAGAAATTGAGAATGCTAACATACCTGTTGGAGCAAGTATGTTATCTTTAAAAATTAATACTTCTCAAGCCACTATAGGAAGAGTATTGCAATACTTGGATTATGAGGGCTACCTTGAAAAACAAAGCAATAAAGGTAGAACTTTAACTGAGAGGGGTAGGGCTTACTTACAGTCTATCAAGTTGACACAAAATGTTAGAGAAAATACTGAGGAGCTAATTCGGGTTTCTTCAAGTACAGATAAGGATTTTTTGTTGGATGTTTTGAAGGCTAGACGAATACTTGAAAGTGAGACAGCCTATTTAGCTGCAAGTAAAATTAGCAAAGAACAGATTATCGAATTAGAGAAAGTTGTTGAAAAGCAAGATTTTGAAAAGAAGATTGGAAGAAGCGGTGAAAATGAGGATTTATTGTTTCATAAAATGATTGCTAGAATTTCTGGGAATAAAGTTATTGAGCAAATTTTAATCCTCATTTTGACACAGCATAATGTATATTTGAAACTTTCATACATAAATAATCAAGTTATTTTAAATACTAAGGCTCATAGGAAAATTATTAAAGCACTTGCACAAAACAATCCTGAGCTTGCTTCTGAATGCGTTGTGGAACATATAGATACCATGATAAATCATGTAATAAAATATTATAAAAATTCTTAATCAATTAAGACTCTTCTTGCGCCTAGCAGCAACTCTTTGCTCTCAATTTGTGTAAACCCTACAAGTTCAGTAACGCAAACGGCTTTGGTCCGCCCCTTGGATTGGTCTTTGTGTTGCTAGCTAGAACTACTGGCACCCTTGAATGAGATTTGAAGCCAGTGTGTCGTTTTGAAAAATACTGGGAAGCGTGTTCTTCAGCAGTAAATATTCATGTTTTTGCATTTCTTGGATTACTGTGTGAAAACTTTTTTATGTTCTAGCAGCTTTGCTTAGATAGTGTCGCCAAATTATTTCAGCCCAGAGGTATATGTACCTGATTTGGACAGCGGCTAGAAATGATTGCGTTCTTTTTGCATAGCGAGTTGCTATTCCTCTCCATCTTTTTAAGTGCAAAAAAGCATTTTCTACGAGATGGCGCACTTTATATAAATGTTCATCATAATTACGCAACTCTTTCCGGTTTCTTTTGGGAGGAATAGTTGTAATCATTTAATTTTCAGTAGCCTTCGCTAAAATTTCATTTGTATCATAACCGCGATCAGCCAATAAATTTTCTGCTGTAAAGCCATCAATTAGCGCACATGCTTCCTTGCAATCAGCTCTGGTACCTTCTGTAATAATGACTCTGAGCGGCATACCATTCGCATCCACGGCCGAATGTATCTTGGTATTGAGCCCCCTTTAGCCCTTGACATATTTTCGTTGCCACCGATTGCCCCACATGCATGGGGTTGAATTTTGCAATGACTTGCATCAATCATAAGCCATTCAAAGTCCGGCGCATCAATAACAGCCTCAAGGATGTTTTTCCACATGTTTTTATCACGCCAGCGGCAAAAACGTCGATGTGTATTTTTCCAGTCGCCATAGTCAGGCGGCAAATCTCTCAACGGAGCACCGGTACGTAAAATCCAAAAAACTGCATTTATAAACAGCCTATTATCAGAAGCTGGACGTCCAACATTCCCTTTCTTACTGCTTAAATGGGGAGAAATTATTTTCCCACATTTTATCCGAAATATCATGCCTACGATGTGCTTGCATAAATCTTCCAACGTCTTGTTGAAAGATGTGTAAAATACTTTGTTTAATTTGACGACACTATCTAAAGAAGAATATAAAAAAGGTGATTCTCATGACCCAAATATAACCAAAATATTTTTTGCAATTCATAACTATTTGAAATCATAGACCGCATGCACAGTATGCACGAGAGTAAAAAGCGTTGAAATGGCGGACGATTTTAGTTTTTAATTTGTTAGAATTAATTGTTTTGGTTGATAATTTTAGACATTCATTTTCTGTAAGTTGTTGTTATTTTAGGCATATGTGCAGAGCATGGTATTCAATAGGTCGTGGGTTCAATTCCCTCTACCTCCACCCGATAATTCAAGGACTTAGAGAGAAATCTTTAAGTTCTTTTTGCTTTTTAAAATGGTTCTTCACCAAAAAAAGGATAATCAGATTTAACGCATTATAGATGCCAAGATAAAATCCTTTACAAGTCTATAACAGCCCAAAAAATATAAACATCATCCTTGCTTTACGTACAAATAAATTTGTCCTGCACATGGTGGTAAGTTCGTCTGGCCATATGGATCTAAGCTTTCAAAAGTTAATGTTACGACTTTCTGAGTTAAAAAGGCATGGATTGCTTCGTCGCTATACTCCTCGCAATGACTTACCAAAGACATTTTTTCTTAAAAAATTGCACCTTAAGCTAGGCAGAGTCTCTTGATGCCGTCATTGCGAGGAGTATAGCGACGAAGCAATCCATAAGGATTTTGTTACATTTGCAAAATTGTAACAAACTGACTTATTACATTAAAAATAAATTTTATTGTAACTCAGAAAGTCGTATTAAAAATACAAAAATATTCTACAATTTTTTTAATATTGCTTTGGTTTGCCTGTCACAATACTTGCTTCAGGGTACTCAGGGCTAAACCTTGGCAAAAACTCTTGGGCTTTTGCTTGATTACTCCAAGGGCCTATGCGTACACGCCATAATTTTTGATTGGCCTCTTTGTAAGACCTAGCTGGAAAACCCCTATCTTTAAAAGTTTCAGCTAAGAATGAAGCATATTTTTTTACTTCAAATGCTCCCACTTGGATATAATAAACTACATCACCTGTGTTATCAAAGCTTGTTACTGTAGCAGCTGGCACAGCAGAACTAGATCCTACTATGGGTTCAGCATACTCTTGAGATGTGGAATTATCTTGCGGTACAGCATAGTTTTCTGACTCCACATAACTTTTTGATTCAGCATAGTTTTGCGCTTTAGACTTTGAGCTTTGACTTGTTGTGGCTTCATCTTCAAAAAGATATTTTAATTCATCAGGGATTTCACCTTCATCATTTAAAACTCTTGATTTTCTAGCCTCTTCTATGGCTGAAGCACTAGAAGCTGTGCTTACTGCACCAGCGCCAACTGTTGCTACAGTTTTAGTAGAGCTCGTAGCTTTAGTATTAATGGCTTCAATGCGCACATTGGCAGTGCCTTGTTCATGCATATCAAGACGCTCGGCAGCTCGCTTTGAAACATCTATAACTCTGTCATGTACAAATGGCCCGCGATCATTAATTCGCAATACAAGGGATTTATTATTTTCTAAATTGGTTACACGCACTGTTGTTCCCAAAGGAAGCAATTTATGCGCAGCAGTCATAGCGTTTTGATTATATGTTTCACCATTTGCAGTAGTTTTTCCATGAAAGCCAGGGCCATACCATGAAGCAACTCCCTCTTCCACAAAACCATGCGCTGATTGAAGAGGATAATATTTTTGCCCCCGAACGGTATAAGGCTTGGTACCAGTAATGGTACTTGTAGGTTTGCTAGCACATGATACAAGGCTTAACATAATTAAAGCATAGCAAATGTAAGCAATATAGCGCATAAACATTGTCATTTAATATTTATTTTAATTTGATATATTTAAAAGCTTTGCCATTTCATCTATCACATTGGATTGAGCCTTATAACTTTTTGCCTTAGCAAAAATTTCTAAAGCTTGGTCTTCACGTCCATTTTCAAGGGCTAACTCTAAAGCTAAAAGATAATGCTTTGAAGGATTGTTGCCGTATAATGCACCTAATAAATCTTCCAAGCAATATTCAAAGCCATCTTGCACTAAATCACGATCTTCCACCAGAAATCTAGCTACATGTTTATTTTCTTTATGATTTTCAAGAAATAATATGAGCAATCTTCCTACATGTATGAGCACACCCATAATACGCTCAATTTCTCGAGCCATACTCTCATGAGTTTGCTTGGTAAAGGGTAAAAGCCCATCCAAAGACTTTTGAAACTTGCTATTATTCGTATTTAGTTGCAATAGCCTATTGGTATAATGTTGGCGTTGGAAAGCGTCTTCTTTTAGCTTTACACATTCATGAAAAGCATAGCCCACACACCAATCAATCATATTTGACAAAATATCATCTTGGTCACGCAAAGCTTCATTTGCACCCTCAGATATCACTTTGTGGTATGTATTTATTTTACGGTGACAATCTTTTTCATCAGGCAATACACCTTCAATAGGCAATGGAGTCCTAAATAAATGATGGGCAGAATCCTTTAAACTCCAAAAAACACCGCGATGTATATTGTCCCCAAGTAATTCACTTAAAACTGCATAGGATATGGTCGCAGAGTGTGCAAAACGTTTTTCTTGCTCACGCAAAATAGTACGCACCCTACAATAATCGCGTAAAAGATCACGAATAAAAATATCCCTATTTTGAATACGCCAACGCTCTCTCACTATTCTTCTTCCTTAAGTAATGCATTTGCAACAATGTGGTCATACAATGCCATTGGGTCTGATTGACCTCGGCCTAGTTTTTTGTACATGCTTGCAGCTTCACGTATAACAGAGGCAGGCAACCATTCATGCTTTTCCCAAACTTCAGCATGCTCTTGTTGCCAAAGCCTAAACTCTATTTCATCCTCAGCTCCACGTCGCACATACACCCGCACCTTAACATTGCTGGGGTCTGGATAATAGTAAATACCTCTTTCGTCCTTCATAATTTCACCATATTTATAACAATATTTCAAAAATGCTTTTCATCAACAAAACCTATGTTAGCCCTTCCTTTAACATAAGGTCAACCACACATTACACTTTAAAAAAATGTTACAATGCATATCATATACATATTTAAAATATTAATTATTTAATACAACATGATACAAAATTTAATTTATATATTTTTTTCCTTAATGGAAAAGTAATAACTTGTGCTTGTCTTTATTTAAATAATAGGTTAAGAAACTTTTGTGTTCGCATACTTCTTTGTTTATACAATGAAAACGCGATATGATGTAAGACTTTTTTAAGGGCAAACCTTAAAAGCATATGCATTGGATTTCCAGCTATCAATTCCAATAGATGGCATGGAACAAAACGGCAAAAATTTTGCTGTGATACTTATAAAAAATGTGGAGGTATGGCAATGGCGAAACATGCAACCCCCAAGTTGGACCAGCTCGAATCCGGGCCGTGGCCCAGCTTCGTGTCCGACATCAAGCTTGAAGCAGCTTCTCGGGCAACAAATGCCAAGGGTTTGGATTATCAAATTCCTGTAAGCTGCCCCGAAGATTTGCTTGGGGTATTAGAACTTTCTTACAACGATGGTGAAACTCACTGGAAACACGGCGGCATCGTAGGTGTATTCGGTTATGGCGGCGGCGTTATCGGACGTTACTGCGATCAGCCTGAAGCATTCCCAGGTGTTGCACACTTTCATACTGTGCGCGTAGCTCAGCCAGCTGGTAAATTCTATTCAACCAAGTTCCTTCGTGACTTGTGCGATATTTGGGATTTACGTGGTTCTGGTATAACCAACATGCACGGTTCTACCGGTGACATCGTTCTTCTTGGAACTCAAACCCCTCAGCTTGAAGAAATTTTCTTTGAATTGACCCACAACATGAATGTTGACCTTGGTGGTTCTGGTTCTAACCTACGTACACCTGAGTCTTGTATGGGTCAAAGCCGTTGTGAGTATGCTTGCTACAATGCACAAGACATGTGCTATCAGCTCACCATGGACTATCAAGACGAATTACACCGTCCAGCTTTCCCTTATAAGTTTAAATTTAAGTTTGACGGATGTCCCAATGGTTGCGTAGCCTCTATGGCTCGCTCTGACTTTGCCGTTGTTGGTACTTGGAAAGACGACATCAAAATTGATCAAGAAAAAGTAAAAGCCTATGTTGCTGGCGAAATCAAGCCAAACGCAGGTGCCCATGCCCAAGGCGAATGGGGTGCTTTTGATATTCAAAAAGAAGTTGCTGACCTATGCCCAGGCCGCGCATTTAGCTATGACGGCTCTAAAGTTAACATCAACACCGCTGAATGCTTACGCTGCATGCACTGTATCAACACCATGCCTCAAGCACTAAGAATCGGTGATGAGCGTGGCGCATCCATTCTTTGTGGTGCTAAGGCTCCTGTTGTTGATGGTGCTCAAATGGGCTCACTACTTGTTCCATTTATCGAAGCTGAAGCTCCTTATGACGAAGTCAAAGAAGTTATCGAAAAGATTTGGGACTGG
>CAYJLD010000098.1:0-7103 GCA_964371195.1 uncultured Desulfovibrionaceae bacterium
TCATCAATCTGAGGAGCGCGTCTAGCGCGCTCCTTGTAAGTATTGCCTTGCAACAGTATTACTTAAGAGATTCTTTGAGCAATTTGCCCGGGGTAAATTTAGCAACTTTACTAGCGGGGATGGTAATTTCGCTACCTGTACGTGGGTTACGACCCTTACGAGCGGCGCGTTCTACAACTTTGAAAGTGCCAAAACCGGTAAAGGTTACGGATTCGCCATTAGCAAGGGCTTCACGCAAAGAAGCAATAACAGCATCAAGGGCATTTTCAGCCAAAGTTTTGGTAGGAAGGCCAGCTTTGGCATAAATTTTTTCAACGAGTTGTGCTTTAGTCATGATATTTCTCCAAAAAATGTTCGAGATATTTACGCACCAATTAAGCGCGAATTACTTGTTTAGATAAAATAAGCGGCTTTTGTCAACATGAAACTGGTTTTTTTGATAAAAAAACATTATTTTTTATAAGTGTTAAAGGTTTTTTTCAATTATATTGAGTGTTTTCTGTAGTGTTTCAAAATTGGCTTGGCTGCCCATATGGCCTAAGCGAAAGATTTTTCCTTCAAGGGCTGCAAAGCCACAACCTACAGTCAGACCGTTTGCCAGTAATTTTTTTTGCCACATTTCCCAAGTAAATCCTTGAGGGATGTGAGCAGTTGTTACAGTTGGTGATGGTATAGCATTTACGTCTGGCCAAAGATGCAAACCTAGGTCCATTAGTCCTTGGCGGCAGGCTTGAGCAACTTTTTCATGTCTTGCAAATACATTTTCTAACCCTTCATCAAGTAAATGTTTAATGGATGCGTTAAGTGCAGCTACACCTCCCCAATAAGGAGTATAGGGGCAGCATTTTGCATTTTGTACATTTTGCCAAGGCATCAGTGCTTCATAGCCTTGGTATTGAACGCTATTAATAATATCCCATGCTGTATCACTTAAACCAAGAAAGCATAAGTTTGGTGGGCATGAGAAGCATTTTTGGCTACCACCAAGTAAAATGTCAATATTCCATTGATCCATAAGAACTGGTGTACCGCCAAGGCTTGACACGGCATCCACATAAAAAAGAGGTACTTCATATTTCTTTTTTAAGATACCAATACCATCCAAGGGATTTAGGGTTCCGGATGGCGTTTCACAATGTACCGCGGTGATCATGTGAGGTTTGAAGTTAGCTATAGCTGCTTCTATTTCAGCAAGATCACCAACGGTTGCATTGAATGGGTAGCTAATGGTTTGCACATCACAGCCAAGGCTGGCTGCCATATGTCCAATGCCTTCCCCAAAAATACCCGTAGCAATGGATAAGACTCTATCCTTTGCTTTTAGACAACTTTTTAAACCAGCCCAAAGCGCAAGCATTCCTTCACCAGTCATAATGACAGCTGGCTTATCAGTACCCATGCACTTAGCTAAAAGTTTACCCGTCTCATGGTAAAGAGGCAAAAAGTCCTCCTCGTATTGCCCTAAATCATGATCATGAGCAAGTTCTTGAAGTACAAAGTTAGGTACTTGAACTGGGCCTGGAATCATAGCAATTTTATTATTCACTATTATCATCCTTTATACATGCCTTTTGTATATTGAGACATGCGAGTATTAAATTCATATTAGCACAAATATGTTATAAGTCTATATGTTCAACCATGTTTTTTTCAAGGTATTGCCCTAAAAACAGGCTACCTACGCGTGCAAAGCGCTCATTGTCATCAGTGGTCATAAAATGACATTGTCCCCCAGCACTGGTATTGAGCAAAAAATGTGTATTTAACTGTTCTTGTACAGCTTGGGCTGTGGTGGCAGCAGAATCTACTAAAAAAATTTCCTCACCAACCACAGCAGCAAGGGCATTACGCAAGGGAGGAAAATGGGTGCATCCCAGTAATAATGTGTCTGGCGGATATAAGTCGTTATTATTTTTGAATATGTGATCAAGATAGCGTGCTGCAATGCCTTCAACTAATGGGCCATCCATCCATCCTTCTTCGGCTAGAGGTACAAATAGAGTACAAGCTTGGCCAGTTACGCGTATTTCAGGGCGTAGTTTTGCTATGGCCTTTTGGTATGCTTTACCTTGAATAGTACCTTCAGTGGCGATTACAGCTATATGAGCATTTTTAGTAGCTGCCGCGGCTGCTTGAGCGCCAGGTTCGATAACGCCCACAACTGGAAGTGGGGCAAATTTTTGTCTAAGAGCTGGTAATGCAGCGGCAGTAGCTGTATTACAAGCAATAACAAGCATTTTTATACCGCGTTCAACAAGTTTTGATGCCGCTTGTAAAGCATAGCTAGTGACGGTTTCTGGGCTTTTTGTACCATAGGGTAGGCGCGCCGTATCACCAAGATAGATTAGATCTTCTTGGGGTAGAGTTTGGTGTATGGCGTTTAAGACAGTAAGTCCGCCAACGCCAGAATCAAAGATACCAATGGGCATATGTTTCATTAAGCATCTCCCAATAATTCATAGCTTGCAGATGTAACAGGCGTGCGTAAATTATCTAAAACGCGTTCGAGTAAAATGCCTTCACGGCAAGGCATATTATGCCCAAAAGTTGCGCGTATGCCTATACTAACAAACTGTACTGCGCGGTCCATAGCTAAGGGTAGGGAGTCGCCAAGTAGCAAACTGCCAGTTAAAACTGATGCAAAACAATCACCAGTTCCTGGATAAAACGCTGGTATATAGGGGCAATCTACGCGCCAAAAGCGCTTTTGTTCAGCGTGGTATGCCACAACAGATGTACAGTCTTGTCGCTCTCCAATGGGTGCGCTGGTAATAACTGCAACCTTAGGTCCCATCTCAGTAAGCTTAACTAATCTTTCGCGTACTTGGTTTATGGAAATATGTGTAGTATATGGTATATCTAAAAGCCAACAAGATTCGGAGTGATTAGGCGTTATGCAGTCAGCATGGGCTACTAGCGTGCGCATACGTTCGACCATTTCTGGTGTCATGGTAGGATCTAGCTTTCCATTATCACCAAGTACAGGGTCAACTACAGCTAAGCCTTCATTACTTTTACAATATTTTATAGTTTGCTCTACTATATCCATTTGCTTTGGTGAACCTAAAAATCCTGAGTAAATACCATCAAAATATAATCCAAGTTTACGCCAATGTTCTAGAAATTTAGGCATTTCTCCTACTAGGTCATGAAAAGAAAAATCCGTAAACTCTGTTGTATGTGTAGATAGAACTGCCGTTGGCATGGGGCAAACTTGAATACCCATGACAGATAAAATAGGCATAACTACAGTAAGAGATGTTCGCCCAAATCCTGAAAGGTCGTGAATAGCTGCAACGCGTGGTACAGGTGATTTCATGTTATTCCATGTCCTTAATTAATTTTTCTAATTCTTTTTTTTCAATATCACTTAAATTTGTTCTGTGTATTTCTTGGGGGTATTCGCGCTTGCGCACATCTTGGGCATAGTTTTTTAATGCTTGAGTGATATGTTCACCTAATTCCGCATATTTTTTAACAAATTTTGGAACATGCCCAGTATTTAAGCCCAATAAATCATGCCAGACTAATACTTGCCCATCGCAATTAGCTCCCGCACCAATGCCTATGGTAGGTATACTTATGGATTTAGTAATCAGGCTTGCCACCTCTTCAGGTACGCATTCAAGTACTAAGGAAAAACATCCTGCATCTTCCAGCGCTTTAGCTTCTTGTAACAGCATATAGGCAGCCTTTGCTGTGCGGCCTTGGGTGCTGTATCCTCCAAGAGTAGCAACTCGTTGAGGGGTTAAGCCTAAATGGCCCATGACTGGTATGCCAGCTTGTACCAGGGCGCGCACTTGAGGCAAAATTGTCATACCACCTTCAAGTTTTACTGCTCGAGCTCCACCTTGGCTCATGAGTTTACCAGCATTACGTATGGCATCTTCAGGACCAACTTCATAGCTTAAAAATGGCATATCACAAACTACCAATGCTTTGCTTTGAGCAGCACTTACGGCCTTACAGTGGTGCAACATAATATCCATGCTTACTGCCAATGTATCGTTATGCCCAAGTACGGCCATACCAAGGGAATCGCCAACTAATAATATATCAACCCCAGCAGCGTCGGCCAAGATGGCCGAAGGGTAGTCATATGCAGTTAGCATGACAATTAAATCTTTGCCCTTTGCATTTTGAATATGCACGCTGGTCAGTGTTTTTTGAATTTTTTGTGTAGACATAAAAACTCCTTGGCGTGTTGTACGCGCACATTGTTTATAATGCAAAAAAAAAAAGTGGGCAAATTTTTCCTACAGGCCTAAACAGTAGGAAAAATTTGCCGATAGACTTGTTAATGGCGATACGTTTCACGGACGAAACTGCATGGTGCGTCGCCTAAATGTCTGTCATTCAAGGAGGAATGTCATGGCACTCACAACAAACACAAATTTATTGGCCCTTAATGCTACCAACAACCTTGGGAACCATTATGGAAAGTTACAAACCTCAACTCAGCGTCTATCTACTGGTCTGCGTATTAACAGTTCTGCTGATGATGCTGCTGGTTTGGCTATTCGCGAACTTATGCGTGCTGATATTGCGGCCCTTAATCAGGGTATACGTAATGCTAATGACGCTATTTCGCTCATTCAAACTGCAGATGGTGCATTGCAAACCATCGACGAGCAGCTCATTCGTATGAAAGAGTTAGCAGAACAAGCTTCCACCGGTACTTATGACTCAACAAGCCGTCTTATGATTGAGTCAGAATACCAAGCATTGGCTTCAGAAATAACTCGTATTGCCAATGCCACTGACTTTAACGGACTGAAATTACTAGATGGCTCACTGTCTGGTGACCACGTTGGTTCTGGTATTAAGTCTACTGGATCACTTCTTGTACACTTTGGTACATCCAATGACAGCGCTGAAGATTATTACTATGTAAACATTGGTGATTCTACAGCTTCTGCTCTTGGTCTTGGTACTGGAACTGGTAACACTAATGATGGTTATTCCATTTCAACTCAAGCCTCTGCTCAGAAAGCATTGGAAGGTGTGCAACAAGCTATTATTTCTAAAGATAAGATTAGAGCTAGTCTTGGTGCATTGCAAAACCGTTTGGAAGCAACGGTTGACAACTTAACAATTCAGTCAGAGAATGTGCAGGCTGCAGAGTCACGCATTTCTGACGCTGACATTGCCTCAGAAATGACACAGTTTGTACGTAACCAAATACTTACACAATCTGCTGTGGCCATGCTCAGTCAAGCCAATGCTGTACCGCGTTTGGCTTTGAATTTGATTTCTGGATAAGAAAACCCTTGTGGGAAGGGGATTTTATAAAAAAGCTCGCCGCTTAGGCGAGCTTTTTTTGGCTTAGTCATTTACCCCTTGCTGCTCAATTTTTTGAATAAGCGGAAGCAAGGCTTCTGCGGCCCAAGCATGACCCTGTTCATTCCAATGCCCATCAAATTGAAAATGTGCATCTGCCATAGTCTTGTTGTATTTATTTATGCTATCACATTGTTCAACATATTTTATATGATGCTTATCCAAAAGCTTAGTGAAGCGTGCTTGAGCTGGGGTTGGTCCCTTGCACTCATGACTTGTAGTGTGGGTAAGTAAGGCTATTAATTTAAAATTATCAACTTTGGCAAGCTTTGCCCATTGTGCTAGAATAATATCTGTTCTTTCTACAGCATCGGCAAATAGAGGAGTAAGTTGCTCCTTATTAAAATTGCTATCTAATTGGGCATAGGTTAATCCATTTTCATGGCTTAATATTTTTTGATATGGCGTATTTTCCAACTGTTTGAGCCGAGTTCTAACAAGAGTGTCGGCATCTTTACGCTTTGGAATTAAAAAGTCAAAATATGGGTAATAGCTTGTGATGATAGAAGTTACATATCTATAAAGTGCGCTTTGTTCATTCAAGTATTTAATTGTTCGATCCAAGATACTTGGTTCGAGCTTTTCATCAATAAAGTGTTGCCTAAATTCTGCACATGGTTCTTTGAAAACATAAGCATTGCCTTGACGAACTAAGGTGGTAAATGGTTGACATTCTAGACCATATCCATAACGTATGGTATCTATAAGGGGGCTATTGTTTTCAAGGTCATTGTGCGTAATAACCAGCACTACAATACTTGGATTTATTTTTTTAATATATGGTTTGTAATATGATAGCTGGCCGGCTTGACCAGTTCCGGAATATCCAAAGCCAATGGTTTGATATTGCACCTTTTTTGCAGTTTTATTGAGCATGTCTTCTAAAACGACCTGGATCTTTTTTCAACGGGTACCTGCTCAGCCTGCACAAAACTATCACCCACGATTACAATTTTTTTTGTATGCTCAAGTGGAGTATATTCGCGGTCCGGAAAACCCATGGAATTGACCTTGTTTTCTTGGAAAATGTTAATCCCATTGGTAACATAAATAGTATCACCTGGAATAAACTTCACTTCCATGCCCACTTCGTATGTGGCTGGCCAATGTCTAATGCGTAGCGTGGATTTTTGTTCAAAAAATAGTTCACCTAAAATCACCATGAGTAAAATTAAGCCTGCAAAAACCCCAAGGTTAATGAATATTAAGCGAATAAGTTTTGACATAATTTTTCTATTTTTCTTAAATAATGAATATGTTGTCTTCATGGTGATGCTTTAGGGCATTTTCCGCATAATTTATTTATATATAATGAGTTACAAAAAAATTTAAGTTGAATTGTAAGCCAGAAAAATGTAAATAAAATATTTCTATTTAATATTCACATGTTATTTGTAAGCTGCTTTGTCTGACCAAGGTGGTACAAGTATTTGAAAGGGTTTTGTCATTAACCCGAAAGCTAGTCTAAGTGACAAGTTTTTTCTTATTTTCCTAACCAAATAATCAAGTCAAAATTGTCTCATTATCACTTTTACGCTGGTATGTTTCTTGCTTACTACTTAGTGCAGATATGAATAGGAAAATTTTACCTATTCATGCGGGCTGTACCCAGAACCCCGCGCGTTGTTTAAGGCCGCGTAAAGTATGTACGCAAATTATCAACTATAGCTCCACATGGAGCATGTCGGTGGAAGATTGCAAGGAAGCAATCGTGCATAGGCACCACCAGGCAGTCAATACATTCAAGGAGGAATGTTATGGCA
>CAYJLD010000099.1:0-6701 GCA_964371195.1 uncultured Desulfovibrionaceae bacterium
GCCAGAATTAACTTCTGGCGTTCGCAAAGCGATATTTGGAGCGAGCGTACCTTTTAGAAAAATGCGTGAAACGCGTTTTTCAGTACCTACTATTTATAGTAAGAGCCATATAATAAGCGGTATGCTAAAGCAGGACAATATGGTGTTTATCACCGTTGATACAATACACTCCTCAGTAAATGTATTATGTTTTTCAGCAATAACATAGCAGACAATAGCCGTGGGCATGGCTGCGATAATAACCATCACCATAGATGCCACGTCACGCTCTCCAATAATATCACAGAAAATAAACACCAAAAAAGGGCAAATTAGTAGCTTTATACTAATTAGTGCTGAATGCATCAAATAGCTTTTATATTTTTTATCATTATTTTTAGTGCTAACACTTTGAGACCATTGACTTACCTGTGCTGTAATGGACATACCAATACAAAATAATGAACATGGAGCAGCAGTACCACCTATCATCTTTGCAGCAATATCTATAAAATCTGGTAGTGTTATTTCAAATAAGCTTATAACAAGCCCCAAGCTAGCACCAATAAGTGGAGGGCTATGTAACATTACACGCGATATATGCTTTACTGTAGCCTTAAAACCTAGTTGAGTATTTTGCTGCATACTTAGGTAAGTATCTGTAAATATAATATTAAAAGTTGGGAGTAAGGCGGCTATACCAGCATAAATCTTTGCCTCCAAGCTTGAATTAAATACTAACATGACCACTGGAATGCCCATAAAAGCAGCGTTGGGAAAGCAAGATACAAAGCCAGCCATGGCGCTTGCATCATGTGATTTACCACCTAGGCGGCCAACAAAATATCCAAGCATCTGGCTTAAGGTTAGCCCCAGCACAAAGGCCAAGGCTGGTTGCCAAGCAATATCTTTAATATTAACTTGGGCCATAATATAAAAAAGTAAGATAGGTAAGCTAAAAAAATATACAAATTGATTGATAATTACAGCAGTATTTTTTTGAAGAATGCGCCCATATTCGGCCCATACCCCCAATAGCATGATGGCAAAAATAGGAAGAAGAGTATAAAATACAGCAAACATGGCGTATATGTACGCTTAAATCTTTTGTCTTTCAAGTGCTACATCAAGAGCTGGTCTTAAAAAATCTATGAGTTCACTAACTGAAGTCGCTGGAGTTGGATTAGCCATTTCTGCAATAATTCTATTGGTTTTAGCTGCTAAAATGCAAGCCTCTTGCATGCTAAACCCTGAAGAAAGTAGACCAGTAGCAAGGCCCGTAACCATATCACCAGTGCCTCCTATGGCTTCCATGGTAGAAACACTTGGACTAGCAATACGCGCAACAATATTTTTCTCATGTACAATATAGTCAGTGTGCCCCTTAATTATTAAATTGGGAGGAGCATTATTATGCTCTCTAGTGCGCTCAAGCAAGCCTTCTACATTGGCATTGTCTTGAAGCAAAAAGCCACGCGTATAGAATGGATGCGGCGCAAGTTCATCAGCAAGAAAACTCATCTCCCCCACATCTGGAGTAAACAAATCATATTTATCAGCATATCCACTCATCTTAGCCACATACATAAAGCCAGCGTCTGCAATAAGAATAGGTTTTTGCTCAAGTTCCTCTATACTTATAAGAATTTTATTATGCCAATCTACGTCTGGAAAAAGATAATGAAAAGTTATGCCTTGTGGACTAATATCTGATAATTGTTCAACAATGTGAGCATAAACTTTTTTGCTACCTTGACCATCACCATAGTCGCAAGCCAAAAGTATACATGGCTTTGGCTTGGATAGATATTCACAAACTAAACTTGCCATAGCTGCAAGCACTTCTGTACCGCGCTCAATATTAAGCTGTAGTTCATGCTCTAAAACTAATTTGTCTTGCTCAACAGTATAGTTACCACAAAACATTTGTCCTTGAGGTAGTTGTGGGCTTGTACCAACTATGAGCCACATAATATTCTCCTTGCTTCAAGGAAAGCTTTTTGTAGAGAAAAACAGCACAGCGTTTGTCCTATGTGTCTAGGCTCTTGCGCTTCTTCTAAACTAAGACCAACCAATTTATGCGCAAGATATGGCACATCAGGGCAACCGCCACCAGAAATATTCACAATGCATTGGCTATCTTTTTCTACGGTTATTTTCATATTGGCAGCGCGCACCATTAGCCACTCCCCAAAGTCTTGCACATGGTAAATAGACACAGGTTCAAGAAGTCCTGTACTGACCGGTAAAACTTGCAAGGGCGGAAGTTGCTTTTCTGCCAACAATTCACATATAGCTACTTCACGCATGAGTTCCACCACAATAACCATATCACAACCACTACGTAAATTGGGAGGTGGAGCTTTAATTTCAACTTCATAACCAGCTTGACGCAAATATAGTTCAGCCTTGATAACTTCACCTGTATGTTCAAAGACAAGCATGCCCCGATCTGAAATTAGAGCATGCTCATCATTGGTTTTAGTATGGGAAGAAAAGACTTGTTTTAGCTTTTCCCAAAGCATTAACTACTCACTTTTGTTTAATTCTATACAAATTTTGGCATCTTCTTGAGTGGAGCTTACGCTATAGCCATTATTAACTGCTGCTCTAGACACATTTTCATGACTAGCTTCATTATCAACGAATACTTTTATATTTTTAGGTTGTTCATCTCTAATACACTCTAAAACTAAAAGTACAGGTTGGGGGCAAGAAAGCCCACAAGCATCAATTACTAACATTGGAACCTCCTTTCTTGCAAGCAAAAAAAGCTATGCAAAAACAAACAATTAACCCTAAAACAGTGGCTAAAATACTATTTGGACCAAGACCAGCTGGAGATGCGGCAATACCAAAATTATGCGCAAAAGCTGTGCCTACCAATAAACCAATTACAAATACTGCAGCATCATTATCACCTTCTCCGGATAGGAAAAGTTGACGACCAGGACAAGCCCCGGCAAGACAAAACGCTAAACCACACACAACCATGGATAAGAAGTTCCATAGCCCATCATTATGAGCCACAGGTTGGCCAGTAAATCCAGCATTAAATGAACCTATAGCTACATTTAAGACTAAAGCTGTTCCTAGCATTGCAAGCACACCGGTCAATAAATGATGTTGCCTAAACAAAACAGTATCGCGAAAAGCCCCCATGGTGCAAAATCGACTACGCTGGCATATAAAGCCTACCAAAAGGCCAACGCCAAGAGAAATAAATAGTGGAGCATGCGCAGCACCAGGGCCTTTTACAGAGTAAAACAATACGCCAGATTTAGCTTCGCCAGCTATTTGTGGGTTCATTATTAATAGAATAAATAAACCTACCATAAGTAGGGGAAATACCCACCCAGCAGAATTAATTTCTTGTTGGCTACGTCCAAGTGAAAATCCTTTCTTCAAGAATTGTGACGCAATGGCAATACCAACCACTAACCCAGCAATACCAAGTAAGGCATTACCATCGCCACCAGCTAAGCGCAAAATTGCGCGCCATGGGCAACCAAGAAATACAAGTGACACAGCACCTGCTGTAAGCCCAAGAGTAAAACGAGTAAGAAGAGCAGAACCCCCTCTGGCTTTAAACTCACCAAACATCATAGCTGCACCAAACGAACCTAATACCATGCCTATAATCTCCGGACGCAAATACTGAACTACAGCAGCTCTATGTAAGCCAACTGAGCCAGCTATATCACGTGAAAAACAGGCTACACATACGCCCATATTAGGTGGATTACCAAGATATTGCAGTACAACTGCCAAAAGACCAATTAATGCTCCAGTACAAATAATACCACTCTTGGTGGCAAAAAAATTGCTTTTCATTATTTTTTAATCCTTATTATGGCATTTATTAATAATGAATAAATATTAAAAATATTGCCTTAATATATAAAGAAAATTGCAGACAATTCTGCTGGTGCTTGTATGGTAGGATTAATGAAAAGAATTTAATGAAAGGGATAATTATTTATCACACCATAGGCTACACCAAGACCTCACACCGTGAAGTACTTGCGCATATCGTCAGGTAGGATAAAGAAAGAAGAACATACTAATTACTCAAAAATTATATGTAAGCACTGTTAAATTTATAGCCACAAGGCTTTATTGTTTACACCCGAAGAATATATATTGATGTATACATTTTTTCAAGAAAAAAATATCTGTGTAGACATTGGGTGCACGTGATTCCGATTTAGAAAATATTACTACTAGCAGAACTCTTTGCTGAGGCAATGTGTGAGGTTGGGGAAGGTTTTTTGAGCAATTAGCCGGCGGTGAAGCAACGCGAAAGTGCCGAGCCGCGAAAAAAACTTTACCGAACATCACACATTCAGCTAAAAATAGCCAAATCGGAATGACGTGACATTGGTTGCACATTATTCAATTTGCATGAATAACTAACCGTAAAAAATCATCTTACATTACAGCATGTTGCTGACAGCTCTGTATGTATAGCAAGACTACTTTTGTATTACATACACTGCACCAAACATGGCTTAAAAATATTTAAGCGGTGTATATCACACTTATAAACAATTTTAATATATAGTTTGATACCCCAAATCTCATAAAAACAAATTTAAATTGTTCTTTATAAACGGGTTTAATATATTGAGTAAAGCTATGATTTATTATTTATAAAAAAGGGATTACTCAAGCTCACTCTATAATAATTATATTAAATATCTAACTAAAGTTATACACAAAAACTAAAATGGTATATCGTCCATGCCGCTAGCTTCGGAGGGGAATGCTGGGCCTAAATCTTCATTTTGGTTTTGAGGGCGGCTTCTATTTTGATTATTTTGGCCTCCCTGATTTGACTGATTAGATTGCCCTGAATATCCACCCTGTTGGCCACCCTGATAGCTGCCTTGAGTGCCATAGTTGGCACTGGCACCATCTTCACCACCGCGGCGATCTAAAAATTGTACTCGTTGGGCTCTAATTTCTGTAGTGTAGCGATCTTGGCCTTGTTGATCTTGCCACTTACGTGTATTTATACTACCTTCCACATAAACTAAGCTACCCTTACGCAAATAGGTGGCACAATTTTCTGCAGCACGTTGGAACACAGAAACACGATGCCATTCAGTGCGATCTACCTTATTGCCATCGCGGTCTTGATATGATTCAGAAGTTGCAATGTTAAGATTGCAAAGTGGTACTCCACTTTGAGTATACTTAAGTTCGGGGTCTTGCCCTAGTCTTCCAATAATCATGGCTCTATTTAACATAACAACTCCATAAATTTCAAAGATTAAATAAAATCTCGCTCTAAAGTATTTAATATATCTTCCAGTTCTTCGCTAAGCGTATGAGCTTCGCGTGGATTCCAGCTGGCTAAAGCATGCTCTAAGTTACGCATAATATCAACAACTTTAATGATATTTGGTCCAAGCAATTCTTTGCGCTTTTGTGGCCAGTTCATAAATTCTAGGCCATCTCCAAGGCATTGTACCATTTCTAATACCCCATGTTTACTATGTTTATGAGGTATGCTAAAGGCAAACTCACTAAGCTTTGGCCAGAGTTTCTTTACAAGTTCTTCATTCCAAGTAACAGCACTAACCCTTATCTGCAAAGCCTTGCCCATTACATCTCTTTCCACTCAGTTTGCACGCGCATGACCACCTCTTCAATGGCGTCTAGCTGGTCTTGAGGGCAAACTCCAATGAGTGGTTGGCCTATATCTATATTTTCTGTATGTTTAAAATATATAGCGTAAATAACTCCACTAGGCCCAGTATATAGTAAAGGAGCTTCGCGTTTCATACGTGACATTATAAATAGCTCCATTCCATCATGAATAGAAATAGATTGAGCCCCAGAAGCTCTGATTTTATTATCTATTTCCGGCGTAAAATAATACTTGGCTCGCTCTGGTGCTACAAAAAGATGTAGAGCGCGCTTCAAGATTTTTTGCTGAACTTCAGCTTTACTTAGTGGATGACGAAGAGTAACTAAATCCGTGCCAGCTTGCACAAATTGCCCTTCTAATTCTTTATGAATGGCGCATATTTCACCTTTTTCTGGTGCATATATGGGCTTTGGATTATGCTCTCGTTCAATGGTAACCAATAATGAACCAGGCTTTTCTTTCCACATGCCTTGAGGTCCATGCACGCTGCTACCCTTATCAAGATTTGCAAAAGTAACCCTACCAGTATGCGGAGCTTTAATATGTACTTCCTCATAGGGTGAGGATTTAATTTCATCTAATAAAGCAGTGACATCTAACATAATATTTCCTAATAATTAGCGGTAATAAACATTACGTCCGCCAATGGTAAGTAAGGCTTGTTTTAAGTTGGCGCGCACATGGCGACGATCCCAAATACCTTGAATATGCCCGCGCGAAAGAGCATTATTAGAGCGATGATAACGCGGAGGTATATCTATACCAGTGGTTTCTTTAATAACTCCTGGTCCGGCAAAGCCTATATTGGATGAGCGTATGGCAAATTGATATGGTGAACAACCAAGAAAACTTGCCACAGGACCAGCAAAAGAGTTGGTATCATATAGTACAAGATAAAGCCCACCACTCTCAATATAGCGGCGCACTGCTACAGTGCAACGAGGCATTTGTATAACCCCGTGTGTTCCTTCTTGAATTCGTATACCAGCAGTGCCATGCACATAGGCAATAAAGGGATAGCGTTTTTTCATGGCAAGTTCGGCAGCTTCGACAAATTTTTGTCCTT
>CAYJLD010000100.1:0-5804 GCA_964371195.1 uncultured Desulfovibrionaceae bacterium
CCTCGGCCTCCGGCGTGACAGGCCGGCGTTATAACCGTCTTAACTACCGCTCCATTTCGTTAAGCAAGTTATATCTATCAAAAAACATTATGCTTGGCAAGTATTTTTATGCATAACAGAAAAAAATTATTATTTTTGTCTAATTCACTTATTTGTTAAGGTTTTTTATATGGCACATTTTATTTACAAAGCCATTCCATCAAGACTACTTGCAATTCTTGGGGTGATATAGGTTTTGCTAAATGTGCATTCATTCCAGCATTTGTGCAGCGAATTCTGTCTTCGCTCATAACATTGGCAGTCATGGCAATAATGGGTAGAGTTTTAACATATGGCAGTTCATTTTCAAGGCTACGGATTTGTTGTGTAGCTTCAAGCCCATCCATTACAGGCATTTGCAAGTCCATAAAAATTAAATCATATTTATTATTTTTTACTTGCTCTATAGCTTCTTGCCCATTGCCAGCAAGATCAAGGTCTAATTCATATTCTGCAAGCATTGCAGTAGCAATTTCTTGATTTATCATATTATCTTCTACCACAAGCACCTTTTTGCCTTTTAAACAGGCAAAGTCTACTTGAGCGTAGCTTTCACCCGCAAATAATTCATCTAGCCCTGTAGAGTTTAGTTCGATTAAGTGAGAATCTTCAACACGTTGAACTTGTAAGGCTACGCTAAAGCATGAACCTTTGCCTTCTGTTGATTGGAGGCTAATCGTACCACCCATAAGCTCTGCTAGGCGACTACTTATAACGAGTCCAAGCCCAGTACCCCCAAAGCGTCGTGACGTGGAAGTATCTGCTTGAGTAAAAGGCTGGAATAAGCGTTTTGCTTGTTCTTCTGACAAGCCAATACCTGTGTCAGTTATGGTGAAATTAAGAATAACATTGTCTTTATCAATAACTTCTTGTACAGATACATTTAGAGATATGGAACCCTTATGCGTAAACTTAATGGCATTGCCAAGTATGTTTAATAAAATTTGATTAAGTCTTTCTCTATCACCAACGATAACTTCAGGTACGTCATGGTCCATATGGCTGATAAGTTCAAGCCCTTTATCTTTAGCTGTAAAGTACATGATGCTATGTATAGCATTCATATTAGTTGCGAGGTTAAAGGGTTCTAATTCAAGCTCCATCTTATTGGCTTCGATTTTTGAAAAATCAAGGATGTCGTTGATAATACGCAATAATCCTGCGGCAGAAATAGTTATTTTTTCAAGATAATTAGTTTGCTTGTATGACAAATTATTTCTTTCAAAAAGATACAAGAAGCCTAGTATAGCATTCATGGGGGTGCGTATTTCATGACTCATAGTTGCTAAGAAATCGCCCTTAGCCTTGGTGGCAGATTCTGCTAAGTTCTTAGCTTGTAAGAGTTCTTTTTGTATTTCACGCATTTCAGTAACTTCTAAGGCCCAAACTACATTGACTCTTTCTTCTTGCCAGATGGTGCAAATGGCAGTGATTAGCAAGTCGCGTAACTTACCATTAGTATCACATATGGTGAAAGGCATATCATAGACATTTGTACCTTCCATAATGCTTTGATACAATCCGGCCACGTCCCCTTCTACCATGGTATCGCCACTGGGGGATGGACCTCCTGTATAAACCCCGGCCATTTCTCTGGCTTTGGGGTTACAATAATGTACAGTACCATTTTTGCTAAAAAATACTCCGGCTGGGCAATTGTCCAATACTGCCTGCAAGCGCGATAAGTCCATTTCCAATTGATTTTGCAAATCAACATTTTCTGTAATATCAGTAGATAAACTTACACAGGCTTTGATAACTCCATCTGTATCAAAAATTGGATTTTGTATGTTTTGGAAGAAAAGTTTTTTGTTGTTTTGATCGGTAAACAAAACTGTGCTGGTTATAGGCTTACCATATTCTTGCACTCGCTTTATGATATTTAACCTTTCATTAAAGGATTTTTCGCCTAGATGTGTGCGTAAAGCCTGGGATATATCTTCAACATTGTTAACATTCAGGAAGTTTTTTGCACTGGCATTGGCCACAAGCACTTCACCATCTAAAGCATGTACCAATAAGGGAGAGGGTAAGCTATCAATGATTTGTTGCAAATCGTCGTTATGGCTCTTGGCAAGGTCCATCTCAATCTTGTGATGATGAGCAGAAACATCTATGCCAAGTAAAATCCAGGTATCTTTATCCTCACTAGGTAGTACATTCCATTGAATAAATATTTTTTGTTTATTGGGGGTAATAATGGGTAGGACAAAAGGCTTATTAGCCTTTATAAGTTTAATGAAAGTATCGAGTTTTACACTGTCTAGGAAATTTGTCAGAAGCAATGGAGTAGTAAGTTCAAGCTTTAAGCAATTGGATAAAAATTCGTTTGCATAAAGTATTTTTGAGTTACTATCAATAGTTACGTAAAAAATTCCATTAACATGTAAAATTGTTCTAGCAATATTGCTGTGGTGTTTATAGGTTTTCCTTACCCTAAGTAGATATATGATGTATGCAATAAACAATATCATCATTAAGCACATAGTACCTATTGAAAAATAAAGTACATCATTCATTAATTGTGCAGCACGATGTCTTGGAACAATGGTTATGACATTCCAACCGCTAAAACCCACAGGATTAATTATTAAGTAGCTTTCTTGATTTTCATATAAAAAAGTGCGTTCAATATCTCCATGTTGATTAATGAGATCAAAGACTTCTTTGTAATCAAGTTTATTTTCGCCGGCAACTCGAGCATAAAAATTTTCACGCATAATTTCAGAGCCTTTAAGCAAAACACCATTGTCATCCATAAATTGGTTTGTGGCATTGGTTTGTTCAGCTACCCTTGACCCTAGCGCGAAGCGCACCTTGGAGGCATCTTCAACAGCAATTAAAATGCCAGTAATCATGTGGTCTTTAATGAGTGGTACAGCATGAGCAACCACAGGGACATCAAAAAGTGGACTATTTAATATGGCTGAATAAGCCGGATTGCCATTCATAGCATCTTTAAAATATCCGCGTCGAGAAACATTTAAAGTTTTAGCGCTAGGGCTTAATGTTACACCATTTTCATCTGAAATTAGTACATCTAGCCAGCCATGTCTTTTAGCGGCTTTGTGTACGAAATCCAACTTATCTGCATTACTAATATCGCTATTGGTAAGAATGGGGTTAGCGGCTATACTTCTTAGGCGAATAATACTATTATCCATGCGCAACCTAGCCAAATTTGAGGCATTAGTTCCTAAATTTATAATGGATTTTCTAAGATCGTCATGTAATAATTCGTCAAGCTGTACTATATAAAATGAGCCAAAACATATAAATGCAACTGGCAGTATACAGAGAAAAAGAAATAAATTTATAATGTTGGCGTATTGTTTCTTGAATTTCAACATATTTACCCGCTAAAGAAGATGTTAGATATGACGTTTCAGCTAGAAGACGAAAAAAGGGAAATGATTATAAGTTAGCTAGTTATATTTAACATATAGAATATGTTTTTACACTTGGAATGTAAGCTCTGTGTAAATTTATAAAACTTTTAATAATACTTCTTCACGACTACGCTTGGGTACAAAATGCACTTGCTCTTCGTTTCGCCAGTAGGTAAATTCTCCACTATCTGGCATTGGAGCAAGCATACGTTTTTCTTTGGCTATACCAAATCCTAAAATCAGTCCAATTTCCATATCTTCGGGAATTTGAAATAATGCAGCGCACTCTTTAACTTTAAACGATGCATGCATGCAACAACCCCACCCCTTGGTATGGGCAGCTAATTGCATGGTTTGTGCTGCAATACCTACGTCCATGTGCACTAGTTTTCCGGACCCAGTTGGGCAAAGTATAGCAATATAGGCAGTAGGGCGTTCGGAAGCTATGGGGCCATCCCATTTAAGTACGCCAGCCCAGCGCGTATAAGGAAATATAGCGTCACAATTTTCTTTGCTTTCAATGGCACTGTAACGAAGGACTTGAGCATTGCGCGCGCAAGGGCTAACACGGGCACAATCTACAAGCCAAGCAATAGCGTCCTTACCGAGGCGTTGATCTTCTATAAAACGGCGGCAAGAGCGTGCACCTTGTATTAGGTCATCAAAATTCATAGTATTACCTCAAAACATTTTGATTTAGTTTAAGTTATAAATATATCACTATGATGAATGGTCATCACTTGACCGTAGTACATTTATAATCAAACTTTAATATATTGAGCATATCAATACTAGCAAGCATTGTCCAGTAACTATGAGTGCTCCATGAAAATCACCATTGCATCCACCATGCATGCGTGCCATTTTTATAAATTTATAAAAAAGTAAAGCTGCAAAAAAATGACTAAACAATAAAATATGGGGACCAAGAGGATACAGAAGAATAAAATTAAGAATTAAGTAACTTAGGAAAAGTTTGAGGTCAAGCTTTGTGGACACTTTACCACTCAATGATTTAGCATTTCTTGCTTTGACTAAGTTAGTAAACAGTACACAAAGAATGCGCCCAAAAATAGGAGCTACAAATAAGGCATACCATTGCGCCTTTAGGATAAGATCATGAATAGCAAGTAATTGCAGGCTAAGAGCTAAAAAAAGAGCCAAAGCCCCAAAAGCACCAAGGCGACTATCGTGGATTATATTCCAAAATTCATCACCCTGCTTACCACTGCCAAATGCGTCGGCCATATCAGCTAAGCCGTCATAATGTAAGGCTCGAGTAAGCCATACATCTAGACATATATAAATCCAAGCTAAAATCCAAGCTGATGTAAAGTATATGCTGTGCAAAGTGTATATAACAGCAAGGTAGATTGCACCAAGTATAGCCCCAACAGGAGCAAACCATAAACGCGCATTAGCCAGTGATGAATCATGAACAATAGTTGCCGGACCTAAGCGCGTTAAAAAGGTTAGGGCTAGCTTAAAATCATTTAAAGGCATGCTTAACTAGGTCTACTTAATTTAAAAGCCAAGGTGTATAAATGATGGAAAAAGTCAACATATTCTACATATACGTCCTTAGGTACCGTGATACGTGAGGGTGCATAGTTGACTATGGCTCGAATTCCAGCTTCAATAATATGGTTTGCTGCGCGTTGTGCGCGCTCTGGTGGAGTTGCTAAAAAGGCCATTTCAATATTTAATTCTTCAACCTTTTCTTTTAACCTCTTAGTACAGACTACTTCAAGGCCATAAAGTTTTTCACCAATTTTAAATGGATCACAGTCAAATGCCCCAACGATATTAAAGCCTTTATCCTTAAATACAGAGTGTTTGAGTAATGCGCGGCCCATATTACCAACACCCACAAGGGCTATACGCCACTCCTTTGAGATATCAAGGGCATCTGAAATGGATTGAATTAAGGCTTTTACATGATATCCCACTCCGCGCACGCCAAATTCACCAAAATATGCTAAATCTTTGCGTACTTGTGAGGCATTCACGTCACAAGCCTTGGCCAGAGGATCTGAAGATATAACTTCAACTCCTTCTTGATTTAGATGCTCTAATACTTGAATATAAATTGATAGACGTTGAATTGTGGCCTTAGGTATGTGTAAGCTCTTGATATTATTCATGGTAAACCCTTTCTTAAAGGTTCGCGTGCATTGTGTGAAATGTAACACATTTATGCTAGATGTTTGAGCTTTGCTTGTCAATGTAAATTAATGGAAAAAATATTTTAATTTTTTTGAATTTAGAAATTTAAAATAGTCGACGCTGAAAAAAATAATAACATTCTAAAATAGTATAATTTTATTGGAAGATAGTAATAAAAAATTACCAGAAATAAGAGCATGGAATGCGAAT
>CAYJLD010000101.1:0-5724 GCA_964371195.1 uncultured Desulfovibrionaceae bacterium
CCAAGGCAGCTTGTCTGCCTTAGGCGGCACAAACGCCCGAAAGGGGTTTGTCATCATTCTGAAAAGGCGGTGCTTGCACCGCCTTTTTTAATGAAAAGATAATTTTTTAACCAATGGCCGCAGCTTCGTCTACAATCCAAATAAGTTCACCAAAGGTTGGGCGCACCATTTGAGCTGGAAGAGTGGGTGGGGCTAATAGATCTAAAGATTGTTGCAGGGCGTTATGTTTTTCTTTGCCTGCTACTAAGAACATACAGCAACGTGCATTGTTAAGTACAGGTAGAGTAAGAGTTATGCGATCAGCTTTGCGTTCAGGTACATATTGGTCAATGCAAAGGCGCTTTTTTTCCACCAAGGCCTGTGAACCCACAAAGATAGAACCAGTGTGACCTTCATCACCCATTCCGAGCAAGATAAAGTCAAAACGTGGTATATCTGTGGGGGTTTTGAAGTGTTCACGTAGCATATTTTCATAGGATAAAGCAGACTCTTCAGGATTGCCTTCGCCCTTCATTCTGTAATAATGAGTGGCTTGAACGTGCGAGAGTAGTTCGCGTCTAGCCATAGCATAATTGCTATCTGGATGATCTGGGCCAACGCAGCGTTCATCTACCCAATATATGGCAATTTTATCCCAAGGTAAGCGCTCAGCCCAGTCAGGGCTACTAATAAGCTGAAAAAGTGGAATTGGTGTTACACCACCAGATATAGCGACATTATATATACCACGCTCAGCAATGGCTTCTTCACAATGGGCAGCAAAAATATGTGCGGCGCGCTCAGCCATAGCGGCCTCATCCTTGTGTATTAATACGGATAAATGTGTAGAACGGCTTAAATTTGACATGCTGTAAACTCCTTAATTCTTACGAAGGCGCATGTTGCCACAAGTGAGTATAAAATGGAAGCAATATATTAGGCTAAAAAGTGGTCAAGCTTACATGACAGGCTTAAAATAGCAAGCTCACACCACAAGGCTATCAGTGAATTGGATAAAAATGTATCGAATTATTGTGGAGATATGGGATCTAATCTATTCTTTTTTGTAAACAAAAGTTCACCATTACCCAAGGTCATTACTCGTGGTTTTGCTTTGCAAAACAAAGCTTTGGCCTGAATAATTGCGGCATCGATTTCATTATTTGGATCAAGGTCCACATCGTAAGAGTCTTCTAAATTGACACCAGGTAAAATGCGTGCAGCCATGTTTAAATCTTTTTTTAGTAACACTTCACCTTGTTCATTAGTGCTACTAATAGTTGTGTCAAAGGTCATATTTCTAATAATATGTGGTCCTTTATTATAACCCTTTATGCGCACATATAGCGTTGTATTTGCGCTACCTTGAGCTTTGTGTAAAAAAGCAGTGCAGGAATCAACTTGAAATTGTGAATTCATACGTGCCTGAAAGGTTACATTGTTTTTTTGGAATTTTTCTTCACGTAAAGCTTCTAATTTATTTTCTTCAGCCACATAATGCCTTAATATTTCATCAATATTGTTTAGACGTGTCATAATCCAGTCTGGCTTTTTCTCAATTAAAAAAAGTAACCTATAGTCTGTTTTTAGCCGTGGATAGTGTACATTGACACTCAATACAGCTTCATTATCAAGAGCAGCTTGTAATTGTAATTTACCAGAAATTTGAGCTGCAAAATCACCTGGTAATGGATTAAGCGGAGCAAGAGGGTCAATATTTTGTTCTTGGGGCGGTGCATCCTTATTTTCCAAAGCTTGCATAAATGCTTTTTGTATTGTTTCGTGTAGGGGCACAAAGTTTGTTTCTTTAGCTTTTATAGGTCGTTTAGGTATGGGGGCATTTTTAATATGTAAAGCCATGTCTTCGGATATAGTTCTAAAGTCAATTAATACAGCTAATTTTTCTAAATCATTAGCAACAAGTGCGGCATTTAGTTGTTCAAGATAATATTCAGGACTATTAATATAGGTGTAATGTTTCCAACCATAAAATCCACCTGCTAGTAAGGCTATAGTCAAAGTGCCACCCAAGAGATACCACTTAAAAGTCATTACAAATGTTTTTATTTTTTCTACGGCAGACATAATAAATCCTATATTAATTATTGTTTTGACGCTCCATAGCTGCTAATGGCTGTACACCTTTTATCTGTCTTGGGTCAAGCACTATGGGGATACCAGTTAATGGTCTTTGCGGGTTAAAGTCTAGGCGTAACTGTACAAGATTACCTACAGGAAGCGGTATGACACTTGTATTAAGCTTTTTGAAGTATGTATTTTCTTGCCAAGAATGTGGTGGACCAAGAAGAGTTGATCCTGTGCGAATTGTAGCTGCAGGAGCTATTGAGCGCAAGGTGCTATGTATATCACGCCAAGAAGCAAGCCATCTGTGCTTTAAGAAAAATGGTAAATTTTGTGATTTGTTCCATATTTTAAGTATTGAAAATGTATTCCAAAACTGCACTAAAACACCTTTTTGTGCCAGTCGGCAAGCTTCGCGTAGCATAACATGTAATGCTGGATATGCTTCAATTCTTGGAGGTGGCATGAGTAGCACAAAATCAAAGCTTTTATCATCAAATGGCAAATGGTCAAAACTATGTGAATATAAGTCTACCTTGCTTGATAAGGATTTTTGTGCACTGTGAATATGAACTTCAGATGCCGCTATGGCACTAAGATCAAACCCACTTTCCCATAATATTTCAAGGCTTTTCCAATGTCCAAACCCTATGGCTAATAAATTATGCCCACGTCTTGGCCAATGTGAGAGCATTTTCTTGGTTAAGTGAATAGAACTTTCAAGCACAAAGGAGCCCTTTGGGCTTTTGTACCATGCATTATATTGTTGTAAAAATTCTTCTTGAGATAACATAAATAAACTATTGAGCTAAAAGCGTAAAAAATCAAGTACAAAGTTTAATTTATCAAGCTTATTGCCCTTTAACATCTAGACAATGCTCTATATAGTGTATATATAAGCGCGTTACCAATAAACCCAAAGCAGGGAAAAATACTGCAAAAAGGAGCCTCTTGTGGAATATAAAGTTGAAGACATCTCAGCGGTGAAGAAAAAAGTTAATATAACCGTAGATCCAAAGGAAATTGATGCTGCTGTTATGGCGTCTGTTGCCTTGTATAGAACCTCAGTGCAAATTGATGGATTTAGAAAGGGTAAGGTTCCAGCCTCAGTTATTGAGAAGCGTTTTCAGGAAACAATATACAAAGAGGCCAAGCAAGACCTTGTAAATGTTCATATCAATCAAATAATGCAAGACTTGGAAGTAACTCCTCTCTCAGGTATTGATTTTGATGGTAAGGATCTTGTGCGCGGTGAAGTTTATGAATACAGTATAAGCTTTGAAGTATTACCAAGTTTTGATTTGCCAAATTATGAAGGTATTGAAGTTTTACAAGAAAAAGCTCAAGTCAGTCCCGAAGAAGTGGATGAATTTATTGAGCGTATTCGTAAAGAAAAGGCTGAGCTTGTTGTAACTGAAGGTAATGGACCAGCAGTTGATGGTCAAACAGTAGAAATTGATTTTCAAGCCTTTGAAAATGGTCAACCCATAGAAGGAATTAGTGCACAAAATTTCCAAATGAATCTTGGCGAAGGTCAGGCCTTGGAAGATTTTGAAAGCTTAGTTAAAACTATATCCCTTGGTGAAACTAAGGAAGGAGAGGTTAAGTTTCCTGAAGACTTCCTAGCTCCAGACTTAGCTGGTAAAACCATTGTTATGAAAGTTTCTGTACATGCTATTAAAGAGCGTAAACTTCCTGAAATTAATGATGAACTTGCCAAAGGCATGGGCCAAGAAAGTGTTGAGAAATTACGCGAAGCTTTTGTAGAGACATATACACGTAGTCGTGCAAGCTTGCATAAGGGAGCTGCTCAAAAGCAATTGGTGGACACTGTACTTAAAATGGTTGAATTTGAATTACCTGAATCCTTGGTTGAAAACCATACCCGCAGTTTGGTAGCTGAGCGTAAAGCTCGTGTGGAAAGTCAGGGACGTAATATTGAGTCCTTGGGTAAAAAATTACCTGAGCTTATGGATGAGGCTCGTCCAGAAGCAGAAAATATTACTCGCGCTCAGGTTTTGTTAATGTCTATTGCTAAAAAAGAAGGTCTTGAAGTACAAGAGCAAGAAGTCGATATGGCTATCTATCATATGGCTCAGCGTAGTGGGCAAGACTTTAAGCAACTTAAGGACGAATATGTTAATACTGGGGCGATCTTTACCTTGCGTGATCGTATTTTGGCAGATAAAGCCATGGAAGTAATGTACACTAAAGCAAAGGTTACTGAGGTTGATGGGCTTCCTCAAGAAGAGCAAAAATAAAATAGCAGATTGTATTTTTGAGTATGCTTAAAGCTATCACAATGATAGACATCTCAAAAATTATTAATGTTTAGGGATTTATTATGAATATACCAATGGTTATAGAAACATCTGGACGCTCAGAGCGTGCATATGACATATATTCGCGTCTACTAAAAGATCGCATTGTGCTTTTAAGTTCTGAGGTCAATGTACACATGGCATCGCTTATTTGTGCACAATTACTTTTTTTGGAGTCGCAAGATGCAGAAAAAGAAATAAATATATATATTAACTCTCCTGGCGGTTCTGTGACTGCTGGACTTGCCATTTATGATACCATGCGCTACATCACTTGCCCAATTAGTACAGTGTGTATGGGGCAAGCTGCAAGTATGGGAGCTTTTTTACTGTCAGGTGGTACAAAAGGCATGCGTTTTGCACTTCCAAATAGTCAAATTATGATTCACCAACCCTCTGCCGGATACAGTGGGCAAGTGACGGATATTGATATACATGCTCGTCAATCATTACGTTTAAAAAAACGCCTTAATGAAATTCTTGCTGAGCATACTGGTCAAAATATACGCAAAATTGTGCAAGCAACGGAGCGTGATAACTTCCTTACAGCCGAGGAAGCATTGAAATTTGGTTTGATTGATAGAATTCTTGTCTCTAGAAGTGACTTGTTAAATAG
Organism: uncultured Desulfovibrionaceae bacterium; assembly: GCA_964371195.1. Classification (GTDB taxonomy): domain Bacteria; phylum Desulfobacterota; class Desulfovibrionia; order Desulfovibrionales; family Desulfovibrionaceae; genus CAYJAD01. The sequence continues at coordinate 4,999 of CAYJLD010000101.1, forward strand.
CAAAGCTGACAATGCTTAAAGCTAATGCTTTAAGCAAATTAAGCTTAGGTCATCAAGTAGGGTGATTTTGCAATAAGTTAGTTTTATATCGTGCTAAATGGTTGAAATAGCATGGTGTATGAGGCATTGTTTTTGCCGCTAATTGGTACTGTATTTCTATTATTTTTTGATGCGGCTTTTTGTTTTCGTGTGAGGATACTTTTATGGTAAAAGACACCCCCCCCTATGACGAAAATATTTGTTGCTCCTTTTGTGGAAAAAACGAATATGATGTCAAAAATTTGATTGTTCAAGGTGATGTACGCATTTGTGAATCATGCGTTAGTATTTGCAATGAAATAATTGCTTCAGAAAATGTTAGCACTTTTGAGAAGGGTAGCGGGCCCTTACTTTCTCCTATTGAGATTAAGGAACGCCTCGATGAATATGTAATTGGGCAATACGAAGCAAAAAAAGTGCTTTCAGTGGCTGTGCATAATCATTACAAACGTGTATTTCATGCTGAGGCTCTTGGTGATGAGGTTGAGCTTGAAAAGAGCAATATCTTGTTAGTTGGACCTTCTGGAAGTGGCAAAACTCTCCTTGCTAAAACTCTAGCCCGTGTGCTGAGGGTCCCTTTTGCAATTGCCGATGCAACAACCTTAACCGAAGCTGGTTATGTGGGCGAAGATGTAGAAAATATCCTTGTGCAACTTTTGCAAAATGCAGACTATAATATTGAAGCTG
>CAYJLD010000102.1:0-5638 GCA_964371195.1 uncultured Desulfovibrionaceae bacterium
TGTCTGCCTTAGGCGGCACAAACGCCTGAAAGGGGGTTTGTCATCAGTCTGAGCATAAGACACACTTTTTATAGTGTGCCTTATGCTAAGCTAATAATTAAGGAAGCCACTTGTTAAAAAATATTCTTAGCGTTGATATTGGTGGAACCAATAGCCGTTTTGCTCATTTTGAACTTGAAGCAGATAACCTTACACTATGCCAATCATATAGTTGTAAAACTGCAACTATAAGCAATACCACTGATGCCATAGATGCCGCAGCTAGCTGTGGCTTAAGTCCACATAAAGCTGACATACAAGTTTGGGGTATTGCTGGAGTTGTTGACCAAGAAAAAGTTCAAGCTAAGCTAACCAATGGCTATTTAAAACTTGATTTTGCAAGCTTTACAAAAAACATAAAACCTAAAGCATTTATCCTCTTAAATGATTTTGCATTGCAAGCTTGGGCTTGCCTGATACATAATCTTGAAACTATATGCATTTTCAATCCCATACCTACACCACACGCTTGTCGTGCTGTGCTTGGTGCAGGTACAGGCCTTGGCACTGCTGCTATTGTCCCTAATGCAAAATCTTATACTGTTCTACAATCTGAAGGGGGGCATACTGAGATGCCCTTACAAACTAAACAAGAAGCAGATTTTGCACATTTTGCCAAAATACATTTAAATAAAGCACGACTTAGTGCAGAAGATATTCTAGCAGCTAAGGGTATGAGTTTATTACATACATATGAAAGTGGAACAACACTAAGCTCTGAGGATGTCGCTACATTTTGGACGCAAAGCCCAAATAGTCTTGGGCTTAATCTTTATGCTGGTTTTTTAGGTCGATTTTGTAGACATTGGGCTTTAAACACCCTTTGTCTTGGTGGATTATATCTTGGAGGGGGAGTTCTTAATAAAAATCCTGAGATTTTTAAAAATCCTCACTTTGCCAATGAGTTTTACTTAAGCCCCATGACTATTATCAATAATATACCCGTATCATTAATGACACATGCAAACATAAGCCTATGGGGCGGAGCTTATGCCGCAAAAAATATTTTATCTAAAGCTTAATAACATTATGGTCTTGTAATCACGAAGGGAATAGCGTGTAACTCTTGTCCATGCTCTTCTGTACGCCCCAATTCAAAGCTAATCTCATTAGCATCCCATCCAAGAGTAGTTGCTACTTCTTTAGCAATATTGGCGGCATTAATTAAAGGATGACGTTGAAATACTTGAGGTAAACCATAGGTAAGGCTGCAAACCAAGCATTTTCCTGGGCGTTGGTGCAATTCAAAAGCCAAATTTGCTCGCTTTTCTTCAACAGATCGCGCGCATAATTTTATAGTATAGGCACCTTCTTCAATATCACCATACAGGGCTTCAAAAAAAGCATCGCTACGCTCAACTGGAAGTAATGTATCAAGCATTTCTTGATTTAATGCCAAAGATTGTGTGCTCATAATAACCTCACTAAAAATTTCTTGGGGCACATATATGCCAAAAGCACATTAAAAACAAGTACGAAATATACGTATTCTCCATATGAAAGCATAAAAAATTATACTAATAAGCAATTTATATGTTCAGCATGCACTATAATATTTTTCTTTTTTATCAAATTTCTACATTGAGTTAGAGAAAAGTTTTCTAACAGCTGATGAGCTGACACATTTTGTACTTCACTCCTAAGGCCAGCCAAATATGCCAGCAACGCTACAATGCGCTCTGGCTTAACCCCATTTTCTCGTAATGCCCCAAGCCCCAGTGAGGCATGACGTTTTGCCAAACGCTCACCATACTCATCTAATAATAAAGGTACGTGAGCATAGTTTGGTATATGTAAACCAAGTAAGTTACAAAGCAATATTTGCCTTGGTGTAGAAGTTAAAATATCAGCACCGCGTAAAACATGCGTTACCCCTTGCTCAGCATCATCTAAAACCACCGCCAGCTGATAAGCAAACACCCCGTCCGAACGACGTATGGCAAAATCTCCTCCACATTGTTGCAAGTCAAAACTTTGCATGCCATATATTTCATCTATAAATTCAATATTTTTTTCTGCTGAACATCGAATACGTAGCGCTGCCTGCCTACCTTGAGCCACCTTTTGTTTACGCTCAGCCAGGCTTAAATTCGCGCATGCTCCCAAGTATGGAGCTCCCATGTCCTCCACATGTGGAGCACCGGCAAGGCTGCGTAATTCTTTGCGCGTACAATAACAAGGATAAATATGACCTGCCTGCTCCAAGGTGTGTATTGCTGATAAATATTCGTTATATCTACTGCTTTGTAAAACTGTTGTACCATCCCAATCAAGCCCAAGCCAATGTAAATCATCTTCTATGGCCTTTGCATACATGGGTCGTGCACGATGAGGGTCAATATCTTCCATGCGCAAAACCATGCTTCCACCTTGGCTTCTAGTCCAAAGCCAGGCCCATAAAAATGACCATGCATTACCTAAATGTAAGTAACCTGTAGGACTTGGAGCTAAACGCCCCACTAATGCTTTATTCATAGCCACAAAATAACAATTAATTGCCAGCTTGAAAAGACTTAGGCTAGCAAAACTGACTTTATGTCATTGATTGCTTTTTCAAGCTTGCAAGCATATACTGATGGCATGGAAAGTGAAAAAACAATACACAAGGCTAGAAATCCATTCCCCACTGTTGATGTAATCATATACGATGAAAAACTGGGGATTATATTAATCGAAAGAAAAAATGTACCCCTTGGTTTTGCTCTGCCGGGTGGATTTATTGACTATGGTGAATGTGCTGAACATGCAGCTATTCGTGAAATGCAAGAGGAAACATCGCTTAAAGTCGAGCTTTGTGGGCTTTTGGGTGTTTATTCAGACCCAAAACGCGATATTCGCTTTCACACCATGAGCATGGCCTATGTTGCTAAAGCATTAGACATTTCTGTTCTTTGTGCTGGTGATGATGCAAAAACAGCAGCTTTTTTCCAGCTGGATAACTTACCATCCTTGGCATTTGATCATGCAAAAATAATTCAAGATTTTATTGCATATTTACAAGGTAAACGTCCATTAGTTCCATTAGATATTACAATATATTAGTTTTCAGGAGATTATTATGAAAATAGCTCTACTCCAATGTAATTTTGTTACCGGCGATATTGTTGGCAATAGTAAGCGTATAGTGCGTGCAGCTCGCAAAGCCCATGCTGATGATGCCTCTCTTTGTGTCACACCTGAGCTTGCCCTTTGCGGTATTAGCCCCAAGGATTTACTTTTTTCTGAAGGATTTATGGAGGGTTGCTATAAGGCATTACAAAATATAGCAACTGAGCTTAAAAATGGCCCGGCCCTACTTATGGGAATGCCCATGCTTAGTGCATCTTCTAGTGATAAACACCTTACCAATGCCGCCATATTAGTTCAAAATGGTAAATTTTCTCTGGTCTCATCCAAGGTATTTAGTCCCTATCCAGAAGGTGACCACCACTATTTTGAGCGTGGCATATCATGTGGACTTATAACCGTTGCTGGCTGGCGTTTAGGTGTGGTTATATGCGAACATGGGCAAGAGGAGCAAGCATTTTGGAATATGAAACAATCTACCTCGCACAATGCTTTTATGGAGCTGATTTCACGAGGAGTTGACGGCATTATACATATGGCTCTTAATCCCTATGTAATGGGCAGACAACAACAGCGCGAACATATGCTATCCCACGTAGCAGCTAGACATCATGTACATTTATTTTCAGCTAATTTGATTGGTGGTAATGGCTACAAAATTTTCTCCGGACAAAGCCTTGCATTTGACCCCACTGGATCCTTGCTTGCTCGTGGCCGAGCTTTTGATGAAGACCTTATTATTATTGATACAGCCCTTGGCTGTGAAAATATTGCTAAGCTACACAAAAACCAAGAAGAGGAATGTTGGGACGCCCTTGTGCTTGGCACACATGATTACATTAAAAAAACAGGTAATAATGGTGTTATCATAGGTATTTCTGGAGGGATTGACTCAGCCATGGTGGCGGCACTTGCCGTAGAAGCTCTGGGTAAAGAAAATGTTGAAGGTGTCTTTCTGCCTTCGCTATATACATCCGAAGAATCACTAAATTGTGCTACAAAACTTTGTAAAAATCTTGGGATCAAGCTACATAATATTGATATAAACCCCATGATGAATGCTTTTAATACTGCTCTTGAACCGATTTTTGATAATAATACCGCTCCTAAAAATGATGTTACCAAAGAAAATATCCAAGCACGCATACGCGCAACAATAATAATGGGTATAGCAAACTATAAGGAATACTTAGTATTAAATACTGGTAATAAATCAGAAAGCGCCATGGGATATTGCACTCTTTATGGTGATAGCATAGGTGCACTTAGCCTAATTGGCGACGTGCCAAAAACTCTACTTTACAGTATGGCACATTGGTATAACGAAACATTCCCAAATAAAGCCATACCTCAAGAAATTATTTCACGCGCTCCCACAGCTGAACTTAGGCCTAATCAACTTGATAGCCAGAGTTTACCCCCTTATCCTGAGCTTGATCCTATGATAGAACATGTTATTGGAGCGACATTATTAGAGGATGAACAAAAAAGTTCTGAAATACAAGGAGTTTTTGAAAGCATGTGCAAGGCAGAGTTTAAACGCCGCCAAGGTGCACCAGCACTACATGTGAGCAGTCATACTCTAGGTGTTAGGTGGAGTGTGCCACTAGTATCAAGAGTGCGATTACCTGAGTAGTTTTATAAATTTAAATGTCAAACTAAGGATTACAAAGTTCATCACAAATCTTTTTTGGTAACCCCTTTGTTGTGAGCAAAGGGGTTACCAAAATTCAATACTAAAACTTTAATTGCTATAATAACTCCAAGCTTACTTCATAGCTCCAACACTTTGAGTCATACGAATAGTATAACTTGATGGCAAAAATTGAGCTATTTTTTCTTGCATAAAGTCAACACCTTGAGCCCGAACTACATTACCAAGCCCTGCTGATGCGCAATATAAACCTACATTTTGGTACATGGAACCCACATGGAAATTACCATATTTACCATCCTCAGCAGCAAAGAATAAAGTTAAAGCAGCACCATTAAACTTAGAGCTCACATCTTCATCCAAAATTTTATTGATTACATGATTTTTGGCATCATAAATCCAAACTGCTCCCTTATAGGATAGGTAAAGACCTACATTTTGTTTATTCTTACCTGTGGGTATGGTACGTTTACCATCTTCACGATTAACGCCAACGGCGGCCCAAAGCAAGTTTGACAAATCTTGATCACTTAATGGGGCTGAATCAAGAGCTCGTGTACTTTTACGCATACTAAAAGCTTTCATTAAAGGCATACCACCAGACTTATCGGCAGCTGGTAATTCAATACTACGCACATCTACTTCTTCTGCAGCTAATGCTACCATAGGTGACAAAGCAAACATAGCCAAGAAGCAAAAGCCTGCTAAAATAAATTTTTGAAACATAAAAAATCCTTTTAAATTGGTTAATGGTTTAAAAAAATTTGCTTTAATTTACAAAATTTTGCAACTAAAATTTTAAGGGAAATACTTAATCATCACCATCATTCCGATTTGGCTATTTTTAGCTGAATGTGTGATGTTCGGTAAAGTTTTTTT
>CAYJLD010000103.1:0-5525 GCA_964371195.1 uncultured Desulfovibrionaceae bacterium
ATATTTTTGAGCGTCGACTAATTATTTAAATATCACTCAATATTAAATTGAACTTTTGTTTTGAATCCAAAAAAGTAGTGTTTTATAAAGAATTTTTGCATCAATGGGTTTTGTAATATGGTCATTCATGCCGCGTGAAATACTTATCTCTTTATCCCCTTTCATGGCATGAGCAGACATGGCAATAATAGGCAGTGCAGAATATTTTTCTTGTTCACGTATTTTTTGTGTAGCAGTATAACCATCCATGACAGGCATTTGAATATCCATAAGAATAGCATGATATTGATTTTTATCTAGCATTTCTAAGGCTTGTTGCCCATTTTCTGCTATATCTAAGGTATAACCTACAGCTTGCAAGATTTCTTGAGCAACCATTTGATTAATTTCATTATCTTCCACAAGAAGCAAGTGTCCGGTCATGAGCGTTGTTTGCCCTTCATCCATGTGAGGGTCTGTATCTTGTTGACAGTATTCATCAGCATTGGGAGCCAGAGGAAAAATAGCAGTAAAGGTAAAGGTTGTTCCTTTGTTAAGTTCACTTTCTACCCAGATCTTGCCTCCCATGAGGTCAATAATTTTTTTAGAAATAGCAAGCCCTAAGCCTGTCCCCCCATATTTACGTGTTACAGAATTATCTGCCTGAGAGAAAGCTGAAAAAAGCTTGGTCGCTTGCTCAGTAGACAAACCAATGCCAGTATCACTTATGCTAAATTCACAATGAAGCTCTTCATCATTATGTATAAAACTTTGTGCATCTAAAAGAACTCTACCGCCAGAATCAGTAAATTTTATGGCGTTGCTCACAAGGTTAAAAGCTACTTGCTTAAAGCGAAGAGGATCGCCAATAACAGGTATTTTGCTGTGTTCACCACAAGATATATCTAAAGTTAATCCCTTATCTGCACATATATGACCGTATAAATCCATAATTTCTTGCCCAATACTGTGCAGCAAGAAGGTTTGTTGCTCCATTTCTAGTTTACCAGCTTCCATTTTAGAAAAATCTAAAATATCATTAATGATGCGCATAAGATTTTTGGCAGAGACGGAAATTTTTTCTACATAATTTTTTTGTGTATTGTCTAATGGAGTTACATTTAAAAGATGAAGCAAGCCCAATATGCCATTCATAGGAGTGCGAATTTCATGGCTCATATTGGCCAAAAATTCCCCTTTGGCCTTAGTGCTTTGTTCAGCAAGTTCTTTGGCTTTGAGTAGTGCTTGTTCATTTTCTGCAATTTCTTTCAGCATGGCTTTTTGCTCACGTAAATCCTTCACATAAGCAATAAAGCCCTTCTTCCCACTGTACGTAGTGCGTATTAGAAAAACATCTACCGGAATGGGTTCTTGTGTTTGAGAGTGTTGGCACCAAGCTTCCATCTTGGCACTACCATTAGTGCGTGTTTCATCAAACAGCTGTTCCAAAATTTTTTTTGTTTCAACTCCTGTGGGTTGCTTTTGGGGAATAATTTTATGGAAATTTACTATAAAATCTTCTTTATCTTCAAAGCCAAATATTTTTACTCCTTCCGCATTGGTATAAATAATTTTCTGATTTTCATCCCAGAAATTCACATTCATAGGCAAAGTGTCTAGCATAACGGTATTTCGTAGTTCTGCCTCTTTAATTAATTCTTGCGAAGCTTTTAATTCTCTTAAATCCCTAACATAAGAAACAACGACATTCTCCCCATCAAGAGTGGAACGTATAAGGAACACCTCCATGGGGATAAGCTCGCCTGTTGAGTCTTGATGTAGCCACTCAAAATGCAAAAAGCCCTTTTCCAGTACTTCTATATGATTTTGCCACACAGCATCTTTTGAATTTCGGCCATCGGGTTGATAGGTGGGTGATGTATTGTAGAGATTTTTAAAATATTCTTCCTTGGTATCAAATTTGAAAACACGCAAGGCTTCTTGATTACAGTCAATCATTTGCCCTTCTTTATTCCAAAACATGAAACTTAGAGGAATGTTTTGAGCTATGAGGGCATTAAGTTCTTCTGCATAAGATACCTTTTTTTCCATAGCCTTAAACTCACGCAAATCCCTTGTATAGCCCATAACATGTTTTTCATTTTGAAAAAGAACCCTAATGAGTGTGATTTCTGCCGGAATAAGTTCTCCATCAAGACCTTGGTGCATCCATTCAAAGCGGCAATGGCCTTGCTCCAAGGCAATACCAAGCTTTTCTTTCATCCATTGCTTCGTGGTCCTGCCATCTGGTTGGCGTTCAGGTGAAAGATCCATGAATTTATCAAGGTATTCTTGCTTGGTCTGAAGTCCAAACATCTTAGCAACAGCTATATTACAATCAATGTTTTGAAAGTTTTTATTCCAAAAATTCGCACCTAAGGGCATGGAATCAAACATGATACGCATGCGTTCTTCGGATTCTTTTGCTAAAGCTTCTGTTTTTTTAATAGCGCGTAAATCCCTAGTGTATTCTATGACTACATCACTATCATCAATTTTTATTTGAGTTAAAATGATTTCTACAGGAATTTGTTCTCCATCTAGGGTGATAAACTCCCATTCAAAGCGGCATTGTCCTTCTGCAAAAGCCTTTTCAATATATTCACAGCTAAGTTCTTCCGAGTTTCTACCATTAGGTTGGTAAAGGGGACTAATCTTATGAGCATTTTGCTTAAAGCTTTCTTTGCTTGGCAAGTTGAACAAAGCAAGTGTTGCTAAGTTGCAATCAAGGACTTCGTTTTCCCTATTCCAAATATTGATGCTCATGGGTGCGGCATCAAGGATAGTTTCAAAGCGCTCTTGAGCTTTAGCTTTATGCTGTAATTCACTGAAAATATTTTGTAAATTAGTGTGACATGAAATAATGATATCTTGTTCATCATGCTTCATAGTTGCCAAATTATATTCTACAAGATATGCCTCACCTATACTATTAATATGCGTCCAAAGAAAATTACACCCTCCATCATCAAGAGCCTGTTGCACATATTTAGTTTTCAACTTGCACGATTCTTCTCCAGAAGGTTGAAAAACAGGGGAAAACTCACTGCGCTTTTGCAAATATTCGTCCATATCCTGAACATCAAAAAATTTTAGGAAGGAGTTCGTACAAAATATAAGCCTACCTTCCTTAGTCCAGCAGCTTACTGGGGTGGGGAGAGCCTTTAATATATTTTCACAAAAATTCTCAAGTGAAACGTTTTTTGACTCTGAGCTCATAAAAATACTCCATCTTACTCTTTCAAGTTATGCGATACCAAGTTAAAACATTAACCTCTCACAAAAATAATACGTTATAACTCTTAATTGAGGTAAAAATTGCTATATATAATTCTTGCTGTCAAGCATAAAGGATATAAAAAACATTTAATCCAAAATTCATTGAAAATGCCAGCTTTCAAGTAAAGGGTCAAAGTGATAACTAATTAGGCTTATTGTACTGTGTTGTTTGAAGGGGAAATAATTCAACAGTATTAGCAAATTCATAAAATTTATATGTGTCAGCTTTAACAGCACGCTTCACTAAAAATATACCAAAGCCACCGATGCTGCGTTGTTTAATTGTAAGGCTTATGTGGGGATTAGGTGCCTATACAAAGGGATTGTAAGCCTTACCCAATCCGAAATAGTGTTGTAAGAATACAAAAAATCATTTGACTTTAGCATTATGAAGGTGCTAGAATTATTTGGCTAAATTATTGTCTATCGAAAAATGCAATGAAATTATATAAACTCAAGCTATGCGATACAGCTTGACTGCGTTAAATTCCACGGAGGATTTATGGCTACTAATTATTTTGGCGACGACACAGACCAACCTATCGTTAATTCATCCCTTACCGGTAAGGCTCAAAAAATCAATTTAGATGATGAGCAAGTTTTGGACCCTAATGAGTCTAATCGATTAGTTTCTGGTGATATAAATAGTGCCACAAAATCCACCATTGTGGGTGGTAAAGACGTTATTGGCGGTGGTACCAATGCTACTGCGGCAACTCAAACCCTCGGTAATGACACCATTGTGGGTGATGCTGTAGAGCTTAACGCTAGCACCTTCACCGGTGGGGCGGATAAAATAACCTTAGCTGGCACGAATAGCTCCTCTGCCAGGGTCATTGGTGATGCCAAAACTGTAAATGGCGGCACAACCCGTGGTGGTAATGATACCATTATAGTTGAGGGTGATGTTAATGGCGGTAGGATTATTGGTGATGTGGAAAGCATCACCAATAGCACCTTTACCGCCGGAAATGACAATATACAGCTTAAGGGTAATGTACAACTTGCAAACATCTACACCGACGCCCGTTACATGGAGGGTGCAACAAGCTTTGCTGGTGGTAATGACACCATAACCCTTGGGGTAAAGGGTAAGGAGGGCGAAACCTCTATAAACAGTACCCAGATTAATCTAGGTGATGGTACTAATACACTTATTGCTTATTCTAGCGTGGATAATGGTGTTAATATATTGGGTGGGGCTGGCTCAGATAGATTAACTCTAAACACCTTTGATGGTGAGTCTTCTAATAATAGTAACGCTGGGCGCATTGATACTAGAGCTGGTAATGATAGTATTAATGTGGCAGATTTTTTAAATGGTAGAATATTTGCTGGTGAAGGTAATGACACCTTTACTGTTACAAATGCAGACGACGATGGTACTGCTATTATAGATGGCGAAAGCGGTAATGATAAAATTACCGTAACCAACTCAAAAAATGATGAAATTTCTGGTGGTGATGGCAATGACACCATTAACCTAACCACATCTTTATATACTAATATTTACGGCGATGCTGGTAATGATAGTATTACCGTAAAAGATTTTACTGGAACTGCGGATAATGAGGAACTATTTGGCGGATCTGGTAATGATAAAATTACCGTAACCACTGCCACAGATGCTGACATAAATGGCGAATCTGGCAATGACACCATTACTGTGACTAAAGAGCTTGTGGGTGGTAGCATTAATGGTGGTACTGGTAATGGGGATGATATTAACACCATTAAGGTCACAACAGCTTCAAACTCAGCCAATATAAATGGTGATGATGGTAAGGATATTATTACTGTAACTAATCTTAACGAGAGCACCATTAACGGACAGGAAGGCGGTGACAGCATTAAGGTAACAACCGCTAATACGTCAAGCTATATTGACGGTGACTTTGGAGATGACACCATAACCGTCACCACCACTAATTTTGCCTCAGTTAAGGGTGGGAATGATGAGGATATAATTAAAATTACCACGGCCAATAACAGTTTCATTGATGGTGAAAATCATGATGACAGCATAACTGTAAGCACAGCCAATGGTAGTGAAGTTGATGGCGGTGATGCTGATGACATCATAACCGTAACTACGGCCAATGCTAGTACCATTCTTGGTGACTTTGGTGCTGATACTATTAATGTCACCACAGCTAAAGAAGCAAGCACCATTAACGGCGGCGCTGGCGATGACAGCATAAAGGTAAGCACGGTTACTGCAAGCACCATTGATGGTGGAGATGATAATGACACCATAACCATAAACA
>CAYJLD010000104.1:0-5455 GCA_964371195.1 uncultured Desulfovibrionaceae bacterium
GGAATGTTATGGCAATGACAATTAACCACAATCAGATGGCCCTCAATGTTTCTAACACCCTAAACTCTCACTACGGAAACTTGCAGACATCAACCCAACGCTTGTCCTCTGGCTTGCGTATTAACGGCGCTGCTGACGACGCAGCTGGTCTTGCTATTCGTGAACTTATGCGTGCAGACATTGCCGCCCTTAACCAAGGTGTGCGTAATGCCAACGATGCTGTTTCACTAATCCAAACCGCTGACGGCGCCCTTGGCGTTATCGACGCGCAGCTCATTCGTATGAAAGAGCTAGCCGAACAAGCCGCAACTGGTACCTATGACTCAACTCAGCGTTTAATGATTGAATCAGAATATCAGGCCTTGGCATCAGAAATCACTCGTATCTCCAATGCCACAGACTTTAACGGCATTAAGCTACTTGATGGTTCTCTATCTGGCGACCATAATGGTGAAGGACTAAAGTCTACTGGAGCACTAAAGGTTCACTTTGGTACATCCAACGACTCAGCCGAAGATTATTATTACATTAGAATTGGTGATACAACAGCATCCGCTCTTGGTCTCGGTAATCAAAGTGCCCGAGATGATGGTTACTCCATCTCAACTCAAGGTAGCGCTCAAAGAGCATTAGTTGCTATTAACGATGCTATCGTTTCTAAGGATAAAATTAGAGCTCACCTGGGTGCTCTACAAAATCGCCTAGAAGCAACCGTAGACAACCTAACCATCCAATCAGAAAATATGGCAGCCGCTGAATCGCGTATCTCTGATGTGGACGTAGCAACAGAAATGACACAGTTTGTGCGGAACCAAATCCTCACTCAATCTGCTGTTGCTATGCTTAGCCAAGCAAACTCCATGCCCCGTATGGCCCTAAACCTAATCGGCGGTTAATGGTTAAAATTTTATTTGGTGGGGTAAAAACCCCACCAAGTAAAATTGTGTCAATAAAGGCACAAAATATCCTCGAGGGACTGGGCCTTCGAGGATATTTATATTTAAAAATCGGTTGAAAAACAGCAATCTGCAACGTCAAGCTTGTTTTTTACTTCGGTCATTTATGTTGAATAAACTCCACTTCGTAAAAAAACATCGCTTTCCTTGCAGCTTACTATTTTTGAACCGATTTTAGGATGTTGAAAAACAGCAATCTGCAACGTCAAGCTTGTTTTATATTACAAGTCACTTTGAGCTTTTAATGCTTCGGTTTGGCTATGTGTAGTTAAAGCTTCCACAAGAGGGGCAATTTCACCTTCCATAATTTTTTCAAGTGAATATAGAGTTAGATTAATACGGTGGTCAGTACAACGCCCTTGTGGAAAATTGTAGGTGCGGATGCGCTCTGAACGGTCTCCGGAGCCAACTTGAGCCTTGCGGTCAGCTGACATGGCCGACATTTGCTTTTCTTGCTCAGCTTGTAAAATACGCGAAGCAAGCACCTTCATGGCACTAGCTTTATTTTTATGTTGGCTTTTTTCATCTTGGCAAGTAACCACTGTACCAGTAGGAATATGGGTTATGCGTACTGCTGATTCTGTTTTATTAACATGTTGCCCACCAGCGCCAGATGCACGATAAACATCAATACGTAAGTCATCGGGACGAATATCAATATCAACTTCATCAGCCTCAGCCATGACGGCTACCGTAGCAGCTGAGGTATGTATACGTCCTTGAGCTTCAGTGGTTGGTACACGCTGTACACGATGAGTTCCAGCTTCAAATTTAAGATGGCTATAAACTCTCTCTCCAGTAATTAAGCAAATTACCTCTTTATAACCACCTGTATCAGAAGGTGATTCACTCATGATTTCTGTTTTCCAGCCCTTAATTTCAGCATAACGTGTATACATGCGGAAAAGGTCAGCTGCAAATAAGGCAGCCTCTTCGCCACCAGTACCAGCACGTATTTCTAAAATAGTATTCTTGCTATCAAGAGGGTCTTTAGGGAGGAGCAAAAGCTTTAAGTCATGTTCAATATCTGGCAAACGATTTTCTGCTATTTGTATTTCTTCTTGAGCCATAGCCCTTATATCAGCATCACTATCTTGCAATAAGGCTTTATTTTCTTGTAATTCTAGATTTAAATCACGATGTTCACGAAATAGATCCACCACTTCGCGCAAGTCCGCATGAGCCTTGGTTAATTTACGATAGCGTTCTTGATCATTAAAAACATCAGGCTCAGCCAATTCTTGCTCAAGATCTACATATTTTTTCTCAAGGCCTTCTAATTTAGCAAACATAAGAAATTCCTTATTTTAAGTCATTGGACTATATGCAACTGGATGCACGTTTTGAGCTTCGTTTACATCAAGAGCTTCATAAAGAGCTACAATGGCCACTTCCACTTGATCATAATCTGGCTCATAGGTGGTTAGCATTTGTAAAAAAAGTCCAGGACCACGCAACATACGCCCTAAAGATGTGTCACCCATACGTGCAGCTGCGTGAATTAATTCATAAGCAAGCGCGCTTATAGGTATCATCAATATGAGCTTAAAACCAATAGTGAATACATGTTTATAAACTGCACTTTCTGGTGTCCAAACAAGTAAGAGTGCTGGTACAAGTACTGTGTGCAAAACAATAGAAATACTAATGACAAAGAGTAAAAATGTTGTTCCACAACGTGGATGTAAACGACTATTGCGCATAGCTTGCCCAGTGGTTACCATATCACCACTTTCAAAGCTATGGATGACTTTATGCTCAGCTCCATGGTATTGAAAAACTCTTCGTATATCAGGCAAAAATGAAATAGCTACGATATAACCTATAAAGATGCAACACTTAAACAATCCATCCCATAAATGAAATGTTAAGCCAGCCACATCACCACCTAAACCCAATAATTGCATACCAATGGAGAGTAAATGCGGAGCTACAACAAATAGTAATATAGCCATACCAATGGCTACAAGCATGGTTAGAATTAGTTGCCAAGTTTCAAGCTTTTCGTCTTCACCTTCCGCAGCTTGTTCTGCAGAGCGATTTAAGGCTTTTATACCATTAACCAAGGTTTCAAGTAATATAGGAAAACCACGCAAAAAGCGCTTCTTTAATAAGCTATGGTTAGTCAATGAAAACCAAGGGCGACGCTCAGCTACAATAGCTCCATTAGCATGGCGCACAGCAAGAGCATAAGTGTCACCATTACGCATCATTACCCCTTCCATAACAGCTTGTCCCCCCACAGTAGGGCAAGTTTTAGTCAAGACTGCCATTATATATGCAAGCTTAGATAGTGAAGTAAGCATACTAATCTCATAGTGATGTTAAGGCTAAAGTGCTTTTTATAAAAGCACAAAGGCCCCCTCAATTGAAGATAATTGAGGAGGCAAAATTTATGGACGGCAAAGTAAAAAACTAAGCTTTATCAAACTTAGCGTATTTTTTACGGAAGCGGTCAATACGTCCAGCAGTATCTAAAAAGCGTTGCTTGCCGGTGTAGTAGGGATGACATGCAGAGCATACTTCCACATGCACTTGCTCGCCCTTGGTGGATAAAACTTCTTCATTATAACCACAGGCACAAGTAATAGTAGCTTTATAGCTTTGGGGATGAATATCTTTTTTCATAATTTAACCTCTTTGTCAGACTAATTCTTTGCAAAAAGACGCAAAGTTCAGCAAACGGTCAAAAGAAATATACTCTTTTTTCATGCATGGCAAGAGGAAAGAAGCAATAAAGTAAATTTTATTTTAATCTAGCTAAAAAAATATTGAGATAACACAGAAAAAATACTAGCCCTGCAAGCCCAAAAGAGCTATATACGCCGCATGCCTACACCAAAAAAAATAAAAATGCGCGCTGACCAATTGGTTTATGAACAAGGCCTTGCCGAGAGCCGTGAACATGCCAAACGCTTAATCATGGCTGGACAAATTTTTGTGGGAGAGCCTCCCATACGTGTGGATAAAGCAGGCACCATGTATAATAATCAAACCCTCTTTAGTCTCACTGCTAAAGAACGCTTTGTGAGCCGCGGAGCCTATAAACTCATAACAGCTCTTGATTATTTTTCGCTTAATGTTCAAAATCTTATTTGCCTTGATGCCGGTGCCTCCACCGGAGGCTTTACAGACTGCCTTTTGCAAAATGGCGCAAAACGAGTGTATGCCGTTGATGTAGGTCACAATCAATTACATGAAAAATTACGTAATGATGAACGAGTCGTCAGCCTTGAAAAAACTAATCTTCGTACCGCTCAGCTTGATTTAATTCCAGAACAAATACAATTGGTTGTGGCTGATGTATCCTTTATTTCCTTAACTCTAGTATTAGGGCCTTGTATGCAGTGGCTAAGTGCAGGTGGCCAAATCATAGCTCTAATTAAGCCACAATTTGAAGTAGGCCCAAATCAAACTCAAAAAGGTGTGGTACGCGATGAAGCAGCACGCCAAGAAGCCATAGATAAAGTCGTATCATTTTGTGAAAGTGAATTAAATTTAACATTTAATGGTATAGTGCCCTCAGCGATTTTGGGGCCGAAGGGTAACCAGGAGTATCTTGCCCTATTTACTAGTGCGCTGAAAAGTGGCAATATGCAGCGGCAGTGCTAACTTCTTTGTCGGGTCATGGGGGGAAGACCCCACTCCCCTTAAAGAAGATACCACTTTCTTGTCTCTTACCACTTTTGAGCGCACTAGTGGAAGGCTGAAAAGTGGCAATATGCAGCGGCAGTGCTAACTTCTTTGTCGGGTCATGGGGGGAAGACCCCACTCCCCTTAAAGAAGATACCACTTTCTTGCCTCTTACCACTTTTGAGCGCACTAGTGGAAGGCTGAAAAATGGCAAGATGTAGTAGCAGTCCCATTGTTTTGTATGGAGTTTTTGAATTACTAGAGTAAGATGTAATTTTTGTTTTTGGCACGGCCTTACGGCCCTACGTGCTACTTTTGTGTGATTTTTTGAAATTTATCTTTTTCCCGTTGCCTGCGTCAGATGAAACATGTTGAACGCGTGTACTTAAGTACACTCTGCCTTCAACATATTCCATCTTCCTTGGCAGCGAAAAAAATCTCGAAATTTCAAAAAATTCCACAAAAACGTGACACACTCATTTTTACTCCGGGCTTTGCTCTCGATGCCCGTAAGCTTCGCTTTGCTTAGCTAACGGTCATGCCCCTTCGGTGCACCCGTTGGGTCGGGCTTTGCTCTCGTAAAAATGGTGTCTCCCGAAGGGTGTTTAAATCATTCTTTGTAAGGTGTAGGTTTTGTAAAAATAGTTTTGTCCTTCATATACTAGTAGGTAATAGCTGTGGTGTAATGTAATTTATAAATTATATTTATAGTTAGAGTGATATGAAAGGGTGAGCATCAAAAATTTTTGATATATTTAAAAATTATGGATAGGATCAACTTTGCTAGCTTATAAGTGGGTAAAATTTTACCCTAAGCCCGTATGGGCTTAGGGCGATAAAGTTTTTTGAGAGAGGGGGTTTGGGGG
>CAYJLD010000105.1:0-5229 GCA_964371195.1 uncultured Desulfovibrionaceae bacterium
TTCCGACCCTACGGGTATGAACCGTATGCTCTGACCAACTGAGCTACCTTGCCATAGTTACAATCAATGTAACGAAGCTGGTATTTATCCAAAAGATATGTTTTTGGCAAGTCTTTTTTTCAAAGGTGAAGATTTTATTTAAGCATAAAAAAGTAAACCAATGGTGCGAGTAAAAGTCTGTATATGGCAAAAGGTACTAAGGTCATATGAGAAATTAAAGAGACAAAGACCTTTACTGCTGCAAGTGCGGCCAAGAATGATGCAATTATGCCAAGAGCAAAAAAGCTTACATCATCAACAGTAAATAAATGCCAACTTTTTAATAAGTCATAACCAGTTGCGGCCACCATGATAGGTACTGCGGCAATAAAGGAATACTCTGCTGCTAGTTTTCGTTTAGCTCCAAGTAGCATGCCGCCCATTATGGTGGCTGCTGAGCGTGAAAAACCAGGCCACAAAGCTAAACATTGAAAGAAGCCAATTCCTAAGGCTAGTTTGGGGTTCATATCATCAAGAGAAATAAATTTTACATGGCTTTCACGTTTTTCCACAAAAATCATGCATACAGCCCCTGCAATGAGGGCCACAAGTACACTTTCAGGCGTAAAGAGGTATTGTTTAATACTTGAATGGGCCACAAGTCCAAAAACGCAAGCTGGAATGGAGGTGATAATTAATAAATTAATACCGCGTAGACCTGCAAACTGCATGCTAGGGTCAGGTTTTAGTAAACCCCAAAAGCGTGGCCAATAGAGCACTACAACGGCTAAAATGGCCCCTAGCTGAATTACTACATTAAAAGTATCAGCCTTTTCACCGGTGAATCCTAGCAATTCACTGGCCAAAATAAGATGTCCTGTAGATGACACAGGTAAAAATTCAGTCAAACCTTCTACAATACTTAAAACGATTGCAATAAACCAATTATCCATATAGCATCCAATTTATAAACTATTTAAGGCAACAAATAACTAACACAAGGAGTACGCATGACTAATATTATCCCACCAAGTGAATTACTTAAGCGCGCTGTAGCATACATTGCTGAAAGCATTAAAGAACATCCAGAAAAAACCTTACAAAACATACTAGATGAAGCTGGCATGCGCTTTAACTTAGGACCTCTTGATAGTGAGGCTTTAAAACGTCTATTTACTGATACTGAAAAAAATAATAAATAGAGTATCTTGCACTATTAGCTAATGTGGCTACCATTGGGAACAGTTGCATGAACCCCTAGCAGTTCAAGTTTGCCGTCTTTTTCTGCCGTTAGCACCATACCATGTGATACTAATCCACGAATTTTACGCGGAGCCAAGTTTGTCACCACGCAAACTTGCCTACCCACTAAATCAACTGGATCAAAAAACTCCGCAAGTCCGGACAATATTTGCCTTGGGTTTTCTTCTCCAAGGTCTATTTCAAAGCGTAACAATTTGTCAGCATTGGGATGTTTTTCTGCTACTTTAATGGTTCCAACGCGCATATCTACTTTTTTGAAATCATTAAAATCAACTTCGGTTACTACAGCGTCACCATTAATACTACTTTGTTCAGGCTTAGCAACTTGCTCTGTCTTTGCTTTGCTTTGTTCTGCTTGTTTAGTAGCTTTATCTGTTTTGGGCTTATCCTTTGCAGCATTTTGTGCACTCTCAATACGTGGAAATGAATTTGATGCCGCCGCAATATTAATACCTGACTTAAATACACCCCAGTTCATAGCCTCTGCAGTTAGGTCAATGCAAGGAGGTATATCCTCGCTAGCCTCTGTACCAAGCTGTGAGAGTAATGTAGCAGAAGTCTTTGGCATTATAGGCCAAATAAAAAGTGCTACCTTGTGCAAGCTTTCTATTAAAGTATACATAACTGCTGAAAGTCGTTCCATATTACCTTGCTTGGCAAGAGCCCAGGGAGCTTCGGTGTCCACATATTTATTCAATGCACGCACAAACTCCCACAATGCATCAATAGCATGAGAAAAACGAGCTTGTGAAAAGAGTTGAATAAAGTTTTGCATAGATTCAGCACCAATGGCACGTACAGTCGCATCGGCCTCAAATTCACCTAGTGGTGTTGGTACGAGACCAGAAAAATATTTAGCATTCATAGAAAGTACACGACTAAATAAATTACCGAAGCTATTCGACAAATCTGCGTTTATGCGTGTTATAAGTGCCTCTTCACTAAAGGAGGCATCAGAACCAAAATTCATCTCACGTAATAGGAAATAACGAAAGGCGTCTAAACCAAATTGCTGTCCCATTTGTAATGGGTCAATAACATTACCTAATGACTTTGACATCTTAGTATCACGAACTAACCAATAACCATGTACATTTAGATGCTTATATAAAGGTAATCCTGCAGATTTTAACATGGTGGGCCAAAAAATAGCATGCGGCTTTAAGATATCCTTGGCAACTAAATGCTGGCCTGGCCAAAATGACTTAAACTCTTCTCCGTCTGGCATGCCTAATGGGCTAAGATAGCTTAATAAAGCATCAAACCATACATAGCATACGTATTCTGTATCAAAGGGAAGCTCAATACCCCAGGTAAGTCTTGATTTAGGTCGAGAAATACATAAATCATCTAATACTGCCCCATCAAGCATGGCTAGTACTTCATTTCTATAGCGCTCAGGCCTTATGAAATCAGGGTTGTCCAGGATATATTGCTTAAGCCAAGGTAAGTACTTGGACATTTTAAAGAAATAATTTTTTTCGCTAATAAATTCAGGCTTGGTTAAATGTTGAGGGCAAAAACCATCCTCTAATTCCTTTTCAGTGTAAAAACGCTCACAGCCATAGCAATAGTGCCCACCAAATTCACCAAAATATATATCTCCGGCATCATAAACTTTTTGCAGAAATTTTTGCACACTAGCCTTGTGCTCAGGGCTAGATGTACGCACAAATTTGTCATTACAAATGTGCATATCTGCCCACAGATTTTGAAATTGTGCACTTATCTCATCAGTAAAAGCTTGTGTATCAAGTCCTGCTTTTTCCGCAGCTTGTACAATTTTATCACCATGTTCATCAGTACCGGTTAAAAAATGACTATCAACACCAAGGCATTTATGAAAGCGCGTAAAGGCATCGGCTACAATTGTTGTATAGGCATGGCCTAAATGAGGCTTTGCATTTACATAATAAATTGGGGTTGTTACATAAAAAGACGACACGCTACAGCCTCCATTAATTTCCCTTATTTGGGTTCTTTGCAGGTTTTCCCTGTGCTTTGTTTTTTTTAGGCGCAAGTCCAAAGATGCCCCCATTACCAAGATTATCATCGGGGTTATCTTCTAGGGTTAAGAGCAAACTTTCTTCCTCAGCCAAGCCGTGATCATCATTATCTATGTCATCGCGTTCAAAAAAATCATCATCATCAGCATCAGGACTCATACTAATAACCATTAATTCATCATGATAATTAGATTTTTGTCCAGCTTTGGATATAATCTTAGTTTGCTTATAATGTTCTGGGCGGCTGGGGTTAAGATTTTGCCATTCATCAAGGTTAAACTCTAATTCCACATTTTCTTCGTTAAGTACAGATATGGTATTGCGAAACATATTACTGCGCAAAACCTTCATAGGCCCCTTAGAAGTTTGATATTTTTTACCAAGCTTTGGGCATTGATTATGAAAGTTATCATAATTTTCTTGTTCATAACTAAGACAACAAAGCAGCCTACCGCAAACACCTGAAATTTTAGCCGGATTTAAAAATAGATTTTGCTCCTTAGCCATACGAATAGTTACAGGTGCAAATTTTCGCAAATATCTTCTACAACAACAAACCATCCCACAATTCCCAACGGCTCCAACCATTTGGGTTTCATGGCGTACTCCAATTTGTCTAAGCTCAATACGTGCTCTGTATTCACGCACTAAATCTTTAACTAAATCACGAAAGTCAATGCGAGCCGGCGCTGTAAAGTAAAAAATTACCTTGCTACGGTCAAAAAACACTTCCACATCCACAAGCTTCATATCAAGCTTACGCTCATTAATACAGTTTTTGCAAAACGTAAGAGCTTTTTGGGCAAGGTTAATATTATCTTCAGCCGTTTGTACATCTTCCTTGGTAGCTAAGCGTAGAATAGGTACTAGCGATCCAATTCCGACCTCATCTTGAGGCAAATTATCGCGTACAAAACATACTTGTCCAAAGCCTTTACCTTGCTCTGTTTCTACCACCACGTTGTCACCTGCAACAACATCAAACTCAGCGGAAAAGTAGTATATTTGACCATGCTTGCTAAAACGAATTCCAGCTATCATATATGTGCCTTTGATGGATAAATTATCCATGTTTATAATTTAGTATATCCGTTCATATTCAATTAGATTTTCAAAACTGTCAACAAAGTATTTAATGCTGAGCCCAATTCATCATATCATTCTAAAGTTCTGGTGGATTGTTAATCATTTTTTTATTTTTATTGAGCACAATTTTTGTTAATATTACCGTGTGTTGAGCAGGTTAATACTTAATGATATTATTGGTTCAAATCTTTTTAATAATAAAAAAGAGTTTAAAATTTGTATGGCCAACTACTTTGATATTTTTTTTGTATTGCTCTTGCCTAATGAAGTCTTTGGAGTTATATTCATAGTAAGCTACTATGTTATAGTGGCTTAATTGGCGCATTCCATCCTATTACCATTTCACCAAGGAAAGCCATATGCAAAAGCATAATTTTACAAAACACAACGTACCTTTGACGGGATATAATAAAGGATATGATCCTGAAATGCTCTTTGTAGAATGTGCTAAATGTGGCAATCCTATTATTTGGGAAAAAGGCCGCTCTACAGAAATTTTACACAGTGCAGGCATTGATCCCTTAGAACTTGATGCACAATGTCTGCTAGTCACTGATGGATGCCCACGCTGCTCAAAAGATAGACTTTATCATGTACAAATTTTTAGGGTTCAGTCTGAAGGAGATGGCTATAAAAGCACAGATAAGACTGGGCATGCCTAATGAATTTATTTTATTAAAAAAAATGTTATACTCAGAGTGAAAACTGTTTTTACTATTACAAAATAGGTATAAAATTTATTTTATACCTATTTTTTGTGGTTTTATTTGTACTTATGAATTCTAAAAGTTATTGTATCTAGTTACTATATAATTCTGCAGGGCGAATAAATAGTCGATCCTAAAAAATATAATAACATTCTAAAATAGTATAATTTTATTGGAAAATAGTAATA
>CAYJLD010000106.1:0-5052 GCA_964371195.1 uncultured Desulfovibrionaceae bacterium
TTCCAATAAAATTATACTATTTTAGAATGTTATTATATTTTTCAGCGTCGACTATTTACTTAACCCAAGAGCTACGCGCTTGGATGATATTCTTGCATCAATTAGCTCTGCAGCCTTTACTGCATCAGCTTCAACACCAAAAGTAGCACCAACAACTCCTTCAAGTCCTTCCACTGCCAATTGCGTAACTAGAGGTGAACCAAGAATATGAGGTGGATGACCTATATGGGTGTAAACGCCACTAGCCACAGCGTATAGACCAATGGCCACGGCCTTTTCTGAATACCATTCTGGTGCAGAGGCGGCCACTGGCAAGTCAGATATATCCACACCTAACTCATTGGCAAGTAGAGCACAAAGTTGTAAAACACGTGAATTATCAACACAACTACCCATATGTAGCACTGGTGGAATTTTAAGTGCGTTACAAACACTCTTAAGACCTGCACCAGCCATATCTGCACCTTCTGGCATAAGCAGTCCGGCCTTACCAGCGGCAGTGGTTACACAGCCAGTTACAAGAACTAATATATCACGCTTAATAAGCTCTTTCATGAGCCCTACATTTAAAGAGTCATGCTTAATTCTTGGATTATTACATCCTACAACAGCCACAGCACCACGGATAGCACCGCTCTTTATGGCGTCTAGAAGAGGGGTTGCAGTTCCACCTAGGGCGGCTAAAATGGCCTCATTAGAAAAACCTGTCATAATATCCATGGGCTTACTTGGGATATTGACACGTTTTGGATCACGCTTCGTAAAGCCTTCAACAGCACTACGCACAATGGCTTTACCTTGCTCTAAGGCTGTGCTTGGTTTAATGTCAAAATGATCAGCACCGGTAAAACGAGCCTTGGGGGCTGTATCAATAAAGCGAGTATGGAAGCATGATGCCACATTGACTAAGGATGGCATAATGCATTGATAGTCAACCACAATTGCTTCAACAGCACCGGTAATTAAAGCAAGCTCAGTCATGAGATGGTTACCGGCCATGGGCACACCTTGACGCATAAGTAATTCATTACCAGTACAACAAAGCCCAGCAACATTAATACCACCAGTTGCACCATTTTGTTTGGCAAGGGCTACCAATTCTGGGTCCTTGGAAGCTGCTAAAATTACTTCTGATACTACTGGATTGTGCCCATGTACCAAGATATTAACACAGTCTTCTTTGAGTACGCCAAGATTAGCTTGTGATGTTCTTGGGGTGGGAGTCCCAAATAATATATCGGATAGTTCAGTACCAATCATGGAGCCGGACCAGCCGTCAGCAAGGGCACAGCGGGCCGAATGCAGTAAAATATTAACTGCATCGTTATCAACACCCATATGAGTGCGATGCATCATTTCTGCAATTTCACGATCCACACCACGTGGGGTAATATTTAATTTTTCCCATAGCTCACGGCGTTTTGCAGGTACACGACTTAAGAAGTTAACTCCCTTACGACGGCTGCCAAAATCTGTGAAAAGTAGCTCTGCAAGCTCTTTAGCTACAGTAAGTGTTTCTTTATTGCCAACATCAATGCCAAGTTCCGCAGCTATGCGGCGCAATTTTTCTTCATCCTTAATACTATAATCAGGGGCTTTTTGTTCAGCAACGGCTTCAAGCACTTCAATAAGATCACGTCCATGATCAGAGTGACTTGCTGACCCACCAGCCACAAAGCGAGCAAAGTTACGTGCCACAATAATATCAGCATTGGCACCGCAAACGCCAAGAGCTCTCTTGCCCTTGCCATCCTCACTATGTACCACGCGGCAAGGACCCATACTACAGTTTTTACAGCTTGTGCCAAGCTCACAGAATTTACATGCAGGTTGCTGTTGCTCAAAACGATCCCAAACTGTCTCAATATTTTCAGCGCGAGCCTTTTCAATCATGGCTGTGGCATCTTCCCATATAGTAAGTTCTGACGCGCTTTTTGGTGCTTTTTGTTGACTCATTAAAATCTCCTTTTTCAACAGTTAGAGGTTGACATTTTTATTTACTTTTTTGCTACATCTATTCATTAGTTTTGTAAAAACATAATCTTGAGCTTTTACATTATTAATGGCCACCATGGGTATTTCAGCCCTTGCCATATTCTTATGACCACCAGCTGAGCCCACAGCACTAAAATGCTGTGCAGCTAGGTCACCCATGTTCTTACTGCCATCACCCCTAAAGATAATGACTAGGGTTTCTTCAAATACTCCGCTTACAGCAACCCAGCGTAAGCCATGTACACGTGTAAAAAAGTCTGCAATGGCTACCAGCAAGTCAGGTGAGCTTACATCTCCCACATGCGTATGTGCACCGGTTTTACATGTTTTTAGGGTACGAAATGCCCTACTAAATAAGGGTAGCCAGCTTAGCAAATATTCACTTCGCAAAATACGACGCATTAAGTTTATATCTGCAAAACGTGATAAATATTGATATGCTTGGAAATCTGCAGTAATACCTGAGCGGTCAAAGGCTGCTGTATCAGCACGAATGCCATAGAGTAATGCTGTGGCTAAGAGTTTTCCTGGGCGTATGTTAAGATATTTTAGGTATTTTGTTACCATGGTACAGGTTGCACCATATTCAGGTGAGATATCAATAAAGTCTGCTTCAGGCGTTGTATCTTCTGGTAGTGGATGATGATCAATTATTACTGAAAAAGTAATATCTTTGAAGGCTGGGTTGTGGTGTGGTTGGGAATCAATAATGGCAAAATGGTCAAATTGCTTAAGCATTTTTGAATCCCACGCTTGCAAAGGTATACGTAAATATCTAAGCATTGCTAAGTTATCAGGTCTAGTTACTTGGTTAATGCTTGCAATGCTTACCTCTTTGACCCGTGGGCGCAATATACGCTTTAAGCCCATGGCAGAACCTAGAGCATCAGGGTCAGCCACTACTAAGATACACCAAGTATCGTTTTTATTAAGTGTGCTGCGCCACTGTTGAAGGCGTAAAGCAAGTTTGCTTTGAGTATCTTTTTTACCCATGGGTAAGGTTCCAAATTTGCTTAAAGATAGGATATGATTTTTCAATCCCATTCCAGTTAAATATTTCTAACATATGACAAATGTCACGTGGTAACTTCTTTGCCAATTCCTGTACTATTTTGTACTCATGAGCAGTAAAACAGTCTAAACTAAGATGCTCATCTTTTTTACCTGGCGCACTCCAATGCACAAGCTGTACGCACTCTAAAAGTTGACTATGCAATAATGCATCTTGTTCAAATCCTAACATATGCCCCACATCAAGGCAAACACCAATGGGGGCATTGGGGAGGTTAAAAAGCTTGTTTCCAAGGTTTACCAAGGGTGCTCCTGCAATATTTTCTAAAAGTATCGGTATGTTACTTTGAGCATACCAAGCTTTAACAAAGCTTAATAAAAGTTTTTCTTGCATGCTTGCTTGAGCACTAATATGGACTGGTGGGTGCAATACGGCAAAGCGTGGTTTAAGATATGCTGCTTTTTCTGCCACTTGCAAGGCAAGCCTTGCGGCCTTACTGCCATCATCATTCTCCCAAGGTAAATCCACAGGTAAATGTATATGCCAGCGCAAG
Organism: uncultured Desulfovibrionaceae bacterium; assembly: GCA_964371195.1. GTDB lineage: Bacteria > Desulfobacterota > Desulfovibrionia > Desulfovibrionales > Desulfovibrionaceae > CAYJAD01. The sequence goes on from CAYJLD010000106.1 coordinate 3,561, forward strand.
GGTAAGCTAGCCAAGCTTTGAGGTAAGTCTGCCTCAGTATAATTAAGGCAGGAAAATGCCTCAAAAAAACATAGTCCCACTTCTTCAACTCTTGATGCAAGAAACATGGCATTATTAGCCACAGTGTCAAGTAATACACAAGATGGTGCGGCAATAGGTAATATATTCATAGCATTACAAACGAGTATGAATTTTTAACTCGCGTAAAGGGCGTCTATTTATAAGAGCTAAACCACCGCGAATAATACGATATAAAAACCAAAAAACCACCACCAAGGCACAAGCAATCATAATAAAAATATATTGCAAAGCTAATCGTATAGCTGGATCAGCCCAAAGCTGAGACAAGCTATTAATTTGTGAAGTATCAGGTATGACAATACCTGTTGCGCCAAGTAAGAAAATGCCAGCAATAACAATAAAACATATCAATAAAAAGCTAATCAAAAGACTACGAAAAATCCAAGTGCAATGCTGCTCCACAAAGGCTGCACCCTCTTTACCAGCTGCATAGCGCGAAATAAATGCTCCCACCAAAGCCACAAAAAATGTAACCCCAACCACAAGGCTCAACATGCAAAGAGCATAATAAATTAATAATGTTGTATCACTAGTAAGTAGTGACTTTCCCCCAAGAGAAGATGCCATAAATATTCCTTATAAACTGTATAGTCTCTCACAAGATAATAAAAATTTACTTTAATGTAAATGGAGGCCGCTGCATAATGAATGATACAAGGAGTCTTATAATACAAAACTACGTCAAACGTGCAAAACCACTTCAAATTAGATTGACGTGCCCCACCACCCAGTGAGCACTCGCTATTATTGACAAAATATTTAATAAAAAGTACCTTAAATCAGCATTTTTTATCTAATCATATATTTTCATATACACCCTAACCAAAGGATGTCACCATGAGTTACGAAAAAGACCTTATTCAATCCACCACTTACACTGGTAAAGCCAATACCATTAGAGATATAAATGACCTTTCACTAGATCCAACTACTCCAGTATCTCTTGATGTAGACGTGGTAAAAAGTGCTACCGTCACTGGCGGTAGGGATAAAATATTAGATACAGACGCCACCATGGGCGAAAGCAAACTTAGTGCTGATGCGCTCACAGTGCAAGATAGTACCTTTACCGGTGGGGCGGATAGTATTGCCTTAGGTGCGCTTAAGGGCACTGACGCTGTAAAGCAAGCCATACTCATAGGTGATGCAGAAAGTATTACTTCAAGCGTTGTGCGTGCTGGTAATGACACCATTTCCATAGCCAAGGATGTGGAATACGCTAGCATATATAGCGATGTACAAAGTGTTGACACTTCACGCTTTACAGCCGGCAATGATAATATTGTCATAAGTGGCAATGTGAAAAATAGCGCAATCTTTAGTGATGCCCAAAGCATTGGTCCTAATAATCTTTCTGCTAGCGGTGGTAGGGATATTATTAATCTTAAGGGTACAACACAAACTTCTACCA
>CAYJLD010000107.1:0-4989 GCA_964371195.1 uncultured Desulfovibrionaceae bacterium
GTTTTTTCATAGATAGCTTCGACAATTTCAGCTTTTGTTAATGTCTTCCCCATAATCTCCTCCAAGTCCGTGAAATAAAATTACTTTTTTCTTTTCGCTGCAAAATTCCAAGACTTAAGCCAATGCCCCATATTGCACTAGCAAGACATTTATGTAAGAATTTATCTCAACGAAAAAATGCGCCAAAAGTTAGGCAAAATGTAATATACTCTGCATACCCCTTGTATGCAAGGGATTTTTTGCACTTTGTTGATTTTTTTTTAGATTTAATTGTAAAAATGCACATATTTTACTATTTTTTTATTATAAAACCAGACAAAAAACATATGATTACAACATCATAACAACGAATATATTAAACCATGTTAAATCAAATTTCTTGTATTAATTATGAAACTTAAGCTTACCTGGTCCCCTAAAAAGTTTATTAAACATTCTCTCATTCCTGTATTCATACCCTTTGCAGGATGTGCCACGCGTTGTATCTTTTGTGCACAAGATGTGCAAAGTGGCACAAAGCAGCGAGCAATTAAAGTCATACTTTCAGAGCTTAGGGATTATTTAACTCAAAGGCAAATATCTGGACATAGCCCACCTGAACTAGGATTTTTTGGGGGAACATTTACAGCAATTGCCATGGACGACTTTAAACTTTGTTGTGAGTTTGTACATGCTGAAATTGTAGCTAAGCGCATTAGCCACGCGCGCTGCTCCACTCGTCCTGACGCCCTAAGCACTACTATTCTCAACAATTTAAAAGAAGCTGGCTTTAATCTAGTTGAACTTGGCATACAAAGCTTTAATGATGATGCACTATTAAAGTCACAGCGTAATTATAGTGGATTTACAGCAAAAAAGGCATGTCAATTAGTTAAGGAGCATGGCTTAAAACTTGGCATACAGTTATTACCTGGCATGCCAGGAGTTGATGCTGATACCTTTTTAAATGATGTGGAACTAGCCCTTGAATTTAACCCCATTGCTTTACGCTACTACCCTTGTCAGGTACTTAAAAACACCCAACTTGCAAAGCTATGGGAACGTCACGAATTTCACCCATGGTCGTTAAATCAAACCATTGATGTATTAGCTAAAGCTTGGCTTATGGCACATGAAAAACAAGTTGCAGTAATTCGTATGGGTCTTGCCCCTGAACCTCATTTAGAAAAAGCAATACTTGCAGGACCTAGACATGCGGCTTTGGGAAGCCTTATACAAGCTCAAGCCCTGCTTATTTATATACAAAGTGCACTTGATGGTGAAAAAATAATAAACATCACCCTACCTCAATCCTGCCAAGGTTTTTTTGCCGGAGATAAAAATATGCTCTGGCCGCAATGGAGCAAACTAGGCTTGTCAAAAGAGAATATCTCATGGCGCGACCAACAATATATTGAGATAGAAACAAAATAAGTATTATATTTTTTATAGTTTAGCAAAAAATGCCTTATTTTTATCTTGTGGACCATTATGATTTAGGATATATCTCAATTGACTTTGTTCTTTTATTCACCATCAATCGCCATATTGAAGAGAAATGGAGATCGCTATGTATAGATTAAAGGATCATCCTGTTGACTATAAAGAAGAACTAGATGCGCTGGAAAAGGTTTGTGGTACAAACATTTCCACCTGTTATCAATGCGGAAACTGTACTGCTGGCTGTCCGGCTTCATTTAGTTATGACTTACAGCCCCATCAAATATTACGCCATTTACAATTGGGACACTGGGAAGAAGTATTAAAATCACGCTCCCTTGCCATGTGCCTATCTTGTGCAACATGTTCACAACGCTGTCCCAATAACATTGACATTGCAGCCCTCATGGAACACTTGCGCCACAAAGCACGTCAAAGTGGCGTTTTTGCAGTGCCCAAAATCAATAAATTCTGGATATCCTTTTTGGATACGGTTCGTTATTGTGGGCGCACTTATGAAATGGGTGTCATGGTATTATATATGTTACGCTCTGGTCGTTTATGGACCGATGTGGACCTTGCGCCCAAAGCTCTAAGCAAGAACAAATTGCCTTTTATCCCACATGGTATCAAGGGGGCTGAGGCTGTTGGTAGAATTTTAGAACGCTTTGAAAAGCGTTGTAAAGAGGAGGGCAAAAAAGCATGAAGTTTGCCTATTACCCAGGTTGTTCAGCCATAGGAACATCGGCTGATTATGAGGTCTCAACTCGTATTGTCTGTAAGGATTTGAATTTTGCTTTAAACGACTTACAAGATTGGAATTGCTGTGGTTCAACCCCAGCGCATGCTGTATCGTCGGAGTTGTCTGCGGCCCTATGTGTACGCAATTTGGATTTAGCTGCTAAAACAAAGGCCGAAAAACTCCTAACCCCATGTCCTTCTTGTCTATCTAACTTGCGCCATGCAGCACATAGAATGGAAGATGCAGAATTTAGGGCCAGTGTTGACTCATTATTAGATGAACCATCCGCCCCAAGTTTTCCTGAGGCTTTATCTGTAATGCAGGCTCTCGTGGATACCTATGGCATAGATATATTAGAAAGGCGTGCAGCGAAAAAGTTTAATGGTATTCGCTTAGCTCCATATTATGGTTGCTTAATGAGTCGCCCAGCTGAAATTATGAATTTTGGCAATGCAGAAAATCCACAAATGATGGAAGACATCTTACGCGCTTGTGGTGCAGAAATAATTGATTTTCCACTTAAAACAAGCTGTTGTGGGGCATCATTTGGCATACCTGAGCGGCCTATGACGGCCAAACTCTCAGGTAAAATTTTAGAACTTGCCCATAATATGAAGGCTGATGCTATAATTGTTGCCTGCCCACTTTGTCAGATGAATTTGGACTTGCGCCAAGACCAAGCATCAAAAGCCATGCAAATGGAATTTGATATACCTGTGCTTTACTTTACTCAAATTATTGGCCTAGCTTTTGGTCACAAGCCAGAAAAACTGGGCCTAGAAAAACTTTGTGTTAGCCCCAAAGCTTTACTCAATAAATTTGACCAAGCTGCACATGAAGCCTTAAAAAATGCTTCCTCCAAGAGGGCTAAGGGGGCTACACTATGAGAATAGGCGTATTTATTTGCCATTGTGGAAGTAATATTGCAGCCACAGTGAAATGCGACAGCGTAGCCGTGGCTGCGCGAGATTTCCCAGATGTGGTTTATGCAGTAGATGTAATGTATGCTTGCGCCGAGCCAGGCCAACAGGCCATTGAAGAAGCCATTGAAAAATACAAATTAAATGGTGTGGTAGTAGGGTCTTGCTCACCTCGTATGCATGAACCAACATTTAGACGCACTGTAGAGCGCGCTGGCCTTAACCGTTATATGTTTGAAATGGCTAATTTACGTGAGCACGTGTCGTGGATTGGCAAAGATATGGATGCCAACACCAATAAGTCTATAGAGTTGGTGCGCATAGCTGTGGAAAAATTGCGTCGCAACAATCCACTTACAGCTCAATCCTTCGCGGTTAATAAAAGAGTCTTAGTCATCGGTGGTGGTGTGGCTGGTATTCAGGCTGCATTAGATTGTGCCGATGGTGGTATTCCTGTGGTTATGGTTGAGCGTGAGCCAACCATTGGTGGCAAGATGGCTAAGCTTGATAAGACCTTCCCCACAGTAGACTGCTCTGCCTGTATTCTTGGCCCTAAGATGGTTGACATAGCCCAACACCCTAATATTACACTATATGCCTATTCAGAAATTCAAGAAATATTTGGTTATGTTGGTAACTTCATGGTGCGTATTCGCAAAAAAGTTGCCTATGTTGACTGGGATAAATGCACCGGTTGTGGTGAATGTGTTGAAAAGTGTCCGGTTAAAGCGCCCGATGTTTTTAATGAAAAAATATCTAAGTCTGGAGCTATTACCATAGCTTTCCCACAGGCCATTCCTAAAAAGGCTGTTATTAATGCTGAACATTGCTTTATGCTAAATAAGGGTAAATGTGGGCTGTGTGCAAAAAAATGTCCTACCAAGGCCATTAATTTTAAACAAGAAGAAGAAATAGTTACTGAAGAAGTGGGTAGCATTGTTGCGGCCACTGGTTATGAGCTTATGGATTGGACCATATATGAGGAATATGGAGCAGGTCGCTACCCTGATGTAATAACCTCGCTACAATATGAGCGCCTCATGAATGCCTCTGGCCCAACTCATGGGCATATTATACGTCCATCTGACGGCAAGGAACCAAAAAACATTGTATTTATCCAATGCGTTGGTTCGCGTGACCCATCCATAGGACGACCATATTGCTCAGGGTTCTGTTGTATGTACACGGCAAAACAAGCCATTCTTACTAAAGACCACATACCAGACTCTCAATCGCATATATTCTATATGGATATTCGCGCACCAGGCAAGATGTATGATGAATTTACTCGTCGCGCTACGGTAGAATATGGGGCCAACTATATTCGTGGGCGTGTTTCATCCATCTATCCCGATGGTAAGGGCCAATATGTAGTATGTGGAGTTGACACATTATTAGGTGAAAAAGTCGAAATTTTAGCTGATTTAGTAGTCTTAGCTGTTGGTATCGATGCTTCAAGTGGTGCATCAAACCTAGCTGAAATGATTCGTGTATCATATGATACTCACGGATTTTTTATGGAAGGCCATCCCAAGTTAAAGCCTGTAGAGACTAATACAGCCGGAGTATTTCTTGCCGGTGCTTGCCAAGGACCTAAGGACATACCAGCCTCAGTAGCCCAAGGCTCAGCTGCGGCTGCTAAGGTTTTATCCTTATTTGCCAAGGATACTCTAGAAAATAATCCTCAAATTGCCACAATTAATATGAGTCGTTGTGTTAGTTGTGGTAAGTGTGTACGCGTCTGCCCCTTTGGAGCGATTCGCGAACTTATTGTACGCGGTGAGTTAAAATATCAAGTTCTACCCACCGTATGTCAAGGCTGTGGCCTATGTACATCTACTTGCCCCCAAGGAGCTGTGCAGCTTGCTCACTTTACAGACGATCAAATTCTTGCGGAGGTTAATGCCC
>CAYJLD010000108.1:0-4983 GCA_964371195.1 uncultured Desulfovibrionaceae bacterium
GTGACCCCGACCACCCAATCAACCAGGGTAGTCTTTGTGCAAAAGGTGCAGCATCAATACAAGTTGCTGAAAACGATGCGAGGCCAAAAACTCCGCTCTATCGCGCCCCAGGCTCCACCGAATGGAAGGAAGTGAGCTGGGAGTGGATGATTAAGGAAGTAGCTAAACGCATTAAAAAAACCCGTGATGAAACCTTTACAATCAAAAATGCCAAGGGTGATGTGGTCAATCGCACCTTAGGCATAGCTAGTTTTGGTTCAGCTGCCCTTGATACTGAGGAATGCTGGGCATTACAGGCTGTTATGCGTTCACTTGGGCTCATCTATATTGAGCACCAAGCCCGCCTCTGACACAGCTCCACTGTTGCGGCTCTGGCAGAGTCGTTCGGACGCGGTTGTATGACCAACCACTGGGCTGATATTGAAAATGCGGACTGCATCCTTATTATGGGATCTAATGCTGCAGAAAATCACCCCATTTCATTCAAATGGGTTACTAAAGCACAAAAGAAAGGGGCAAAAGCCATACACGTTGACCCACGCTTTACGCGTACTTCAGCTCGTTGTGACAAACATGCCCATATTCGCTCCGGTAGTGATATTGCCTTCCTTGGCGGTTTAATTAAGTACATATTAGACAATAAAATGTATTTTGATGAATATGTACGCAATTATACCAATGCTGCCATGTTGGTAAATAAGGGTTATTCTTTCAAAGATGGCCTTTTTGCTGGATATGATGCAAAAACACGTAGTTATGATAAGTCCAAGTGGGCTTTTCAAGTTGATGACAAAAAAGTACCTTTGCGTGATGACACATTAAAAAATCCTCTTTGTGTCCTCAATGTTATGAAAAAACACTATGAACGCTACGACCTAAAAACCGTTGCTAGCATGACTGGTGTTTCTGAAAAGGACTTAAAAGAAATATACAACCTATACGCTGCCACAGGTAAACCGGATAAAGCCGGAACTATCATGTATGCTATGGGTTGGACTCAACATACCTATGGCGTGCAAAATATACGCACCATGGCCATGGTGCAACTACTACTTGGCAACGTGGGTATTGCAGGTGGCGGTGTTAACGCCCTTCGTGGTGAATCAAATGTACAAGGCTCAACCGACCAAGCCTTGCTCTCACACATCTACCCCGGTTACTTGCCAGTGGCAAAGTCTAATCAACAAAGTTTTGATGATTATGTTAAGGCCACAACTCCAGTTTCTAATGACCCCAAAAGTGTCAACTGGTGGCAACATCGCGGTAAGTATGCGGCAAGCTTCTTTAAGAGCTTATACCCCAATGATGATGTAAAAACAGCCTTTACTTATTTCCCCAAAGCCGATGCCGGTGTAAAAATGACCGATTACTACTGGATGAGCATTATTGGTGAAATTGCTAAGGGTAATGTAAAAGGCCTCTTTGCTTGGGGCATGAACCCCACTTGCGGCGGCCCAGATGTAAATACAGCACGAAGTGGTTTTGCAAAGCTTGATTGGCTCGTGAATGTAAACCTCTATGAAAATGAAACTTCTTCCTTCTGGAAAGGTCCTGGCATGAACCCCAAGGACATTGGTACTGAAGTATTCTTCTTGCCATGTGCTGCCTTTAATGAAAAAGAAGGTTCTGTTGTAAACTCAGGACGTTGGATGCAATGGCGTTATGCTGGTCCAAAACCCATGGAAGGCACACAGCCAGATGGCGAAATCATGTACTGGTTAGCCATGGAGCTACAAAAGCTTTATAAGGCTGAAGGTGGTGCATATCCTGAGCCCATCGTGAACCTTGGCATTGACCAATGGGGTGATGGACACGCATTCTCAGCCTCCAAGGTAGCAAAGCTAATGAATGGCTACTTTGTGAAAGATGTAAAAATTGGTGACAAAGTCTATAAAGCTGGAACGCAAGTACCTAACTTTGTGGTCTTGCAAAATGATGGTTCTACCGCCAGTGGTAACTGGCTACATGCCGGTTCATGGACCGAAGCCGGAAACCTCATGGCGCGCCGTGATGCCACTCAAACTGATATGCAAGCCAAAATCAACCTCTATCCTAACTGGTCATTTGCTTGGCCTGTAAACAGGCGTATCGTTTATAACCGTGCTTCTGTTGACGCCAAGGGCCAACCATATAACAAAGAAAAGGCCGTTGTTATGTGGCAAGATGGCAAGTGGGTTGGTGACGTAATTGATGGTGGTGGTGCACCTGGTACCAAGCATCCATTCATCATGCGCGCCAATGGGCATGGTACTTTATTTGGCCAAGGTCTAGCTGACGGTCCTATGCCTGAATACTACGAACCTATGGAAAGCCCTGTGACTTCACACCCCTTCTCCAAGCAATTTAATAGCCCTGTGGCCTATATTGCAGAAGGTGTAAAGCTTTCCAAAGACATGAAAAAATACCCCTTTGTTGGTACAACTTATCGTGTAACCGAACATTGGCAAACCGGTCTTATGACCCGCCGTATGCCTTGGCTACTTGAGTGCGAACCACAGCTTTTTGCTGAAATTAGCACAGATCTTGCTAAGCTACGCGGCATTGCCAATGGTGATAAGGTTAAGATCTCATCCATACGTGGAGAAGTTATAGCTGTTGCCATTGTAAGTGAGAGAATTCAACCATTTACGATCAAAGGCAAGCCTGTTCATATGGTTGGCTTTCCTTGGCACTTTGGCTGGCATAATCCACAAGATGGTGGCGATTCTGCCAACTTGCTTACCCCTGCCGTTGGTGACCCCAACGTAGGTATTCCAGAGAGCAAGGCATTCATGGTAAATATCGAAAAGGTGGTGTAATATGAAAGCGTTTTTTGTTGACTTAACATTATGTACTGCCTGTCGTGGTTGCCAAGTGGCTTGTAAACAATGGAAGGACCTTCCTGCAGAAGAAACTAAAAACTGGGGATCACATCAAAACCCAAAGGACTTGTCAGGAAACACCTTAAAACTAGTACGCTTTAAGGAATTACAACCAGAAGGCAAGGATAAAATTGATTGGGTATTCTTCCCAGAGCAATGCCGCCATTGCATTGATCCACCTTGTTTTTATGCCGCAGAAGATGCAATTATTCATGATGAAAAAACCGGTGCTGTTGTTTTTACAGAAAAAACAAAGGATGCCGACTTTGCAACAATTCGTGAATATTGCCCCTATGACATTCCGCGCCAAAGAGAAGATAAGGTTGCTACAAAATGTGATATGTGCCTTGACCGTGTGCAAGAGGGCAAATTGCCAGCTTGCGTACTCACCTGCCCAACCGGAGCCATGAGCTTTGGTGACGAAGCAGAAATTAAGGCCATGGCACAGCAAAGACTAAAAGAAGTATTGCCCAAATACCCAAAAGCCGAGCTAGGCGATATTGACTCAGTACGTGTGGTTTACCTCTTCCCCTATGCCCCCGCAGAAGTATTTGCAAAGGCTGTTGCAGAAGTAACCCCCATGACTAGAAGAGAGCTTTTTGCCAAAGCTAGGAAAAAAAGTAAGAGCGCTTAATAAAATAAACATACTCTTACAAACATAACTTAAACATAAAGCCCCAAGGCCATAAACCTTGGGGCTTTTCAAATACTAATTAAACTATTAAAAAATACTACTTAGCAAAGCCCACAGCGCGGCGTTCACGTATAACTGTCACCCGAATTTGACCAGGATAAGTCATATTTTTTTCAATTTTATCTGCTATATCTTTGCAAAGTACGTATGTTGTATCATCATCCACATTTTCAGAATTCACCATCACACGAATTTCTCTACCTGCTTGAATTGCATAAGCTTTAGCTACTCCATCAAAGGATGTAGCAATGCCTTCAAGGTCTTCAAGACGTTTTACGTAGTTTTCGAGTAACTCCTTACGCGCCCCAGGTCTTGCACCAGAAAGAGAGTCAGCAGCTTGGACTAGTACAGCAAGCGCAGTCGTAGGACGTTGGTCTTCATGGTGAGCGGCTATAGAATGGATAATATCTTTATTTTCATTAAATTTTTTGGCAAGGTCAGCACCAATTAGTGCATGTGGTCCTTCTACTTCGTGGTCAACAGCCTTACCAATATCATGTAACAGACCAGCGCGCTTAGCTTTTTTTATGTCCATACCAAGCTCAGCGGCCATCATTCCACAAAGAGCTGATACTTCTAATGAATGTTGTAATACATTTTGTGTAAATGATGTACGATAGCGTAATTGCCCTAGCAAGCGAACAATTTCTGGATGAATACCATGCACACCAGCATCAAAAGTAGCTTGCTCACCAATTTCTCTAACTTGCACATCTAGCTCTTGTTCACATTTTTGCACAATATCTTCAATACGTGCTGGGTGAATACGTCCATCTTGAATAAGGCGCTCCAAAGCCATGCGTGCAATTTGACGACGTAAAGGACTATAGGCTGACAAGATAACGGTTTCTGGAGTATCATCAATAATTAAGTCCACACCAGTAGCTGCCTCAAGAGCTCGAATATTTCGTCCTTCGCGACCTATTATGCGCCCCTTCATATCTTCACTGGGCAGGGTAACAGCAGTAACAGTTTGCTCTCCCACGTAATCACCAGAGTAGCGTTGAATGGCATTGCAAATAATTTCTTTAGCTTTGCGGTCGGCAGTTTCCTTAGCTTCAGTTTCAATTAATCTTATCATACGTGCAGCTTCATGGCGCGTACGTGCTTCAACTTCTTCAAAAAGGCGTACCTTGGCCTCATCTGCTGTAAGACCACAGACTTCTTGCAGACGTATTTCTTGCTCATTAATACGCAAGTTAAGATACTCTTCAGATTCAGTAAGAGTACGCTCTTTGCGAGCTAAATCTTTTTCAACTGATAGTATTTCACGTTCTCTGGTGGTTGCTTCTTCTAACTTTTCTTCAAGCCGCCCACCCATTTCAACAATTTTGCGCTCACGTTCTTTTATTTCTTGTTCACGCTCTTTAAGTTCACTTTCTAATTCACGTTTTTGATTAAAAAGGTCATCTTGACCTTGAAGTAATA
>CAYJLD010000109.1:0-4924 GCA_964371195.1 uncultured Desulfovibrionaceae bacterium
GGATGATTTATTTACCAAGAAAAGCATTTGGATCTTTGGTGGTGACGGTTGGGCCTATGATATTGGCTACGGTGGCCTTGACCACGTAATAGCTTCTGGCGAAGATATTAATATTTTAGTAATGGACACAGAAGTATATTCCAATACTGGAGGACAAGCCTCCAAGGCGACCCCGCTAGGTTCCATCGCTAAATTTGCTGCCGCCGGTAAGCGTATTGGCAAAAAGGACCTTGGAGCCATGGCCATGAGCTATGGTTATGTATATGTAGCCTCAGTTTCCATGGGTGCTGATAAACAACAAGTATTAAAAGCCTTCCGCGAAGCTGAAGCCTACAAGGGGCCATCATTAATTATTGCTTACTCTCCTTGTATTAACCAAGGTATTCGCAAGGGTATGGGCAAGACCATGGAAGAAGGCAAGCTAGCTGTAACTTCTGGTTACTGGCCATTATACCGTTACAACCCAGAATTAGCGGACGAAGGCAAAAATCCCTTCTTGCTTGAGAGCAAAGAGCCTGACGGAAAAATTCAAGACTTCCTCATGGGTGAAATTCGCTATGCTGCTCTTGATAAGATTGATCCTGTAGCATCACCTGAACTTAAGGCAGACTTAGAAAAACAATACCTAAAACGCTATAATTACTACAAACTCTTAGCTGGCCTACCCGGCCTTGGTGAAATGTAGTAAAATAATTATTGTCATAGCCTTGCATCTAAAAGCATAATTCACTTTAGATGCAAGGCATGGCATTTAAGACAACACAGCACTAATTTACAAATCAATACCAATATAATCGGTATGGAGATGTCATGTATAAAAGCCTTTATATCACAGCCACAGAACCACGCTCAGGTAAGTCTGCCATAGTGCTTGGCATGATGCAGCTTATGACTCGTAGCATGCGCAAAGTTGCATTTTTTCGCCCCATTATAAATGAACCAATGTTTGATGATAAAGACCATGATATAAATCTCATGCTTACCCATTTTAAGCTAGACTTATCCTATACCGACACCTTTGCCTATACCATTGATGAGGCAAGGCATTTAATTAACAATGGGCAGCGCAATCTGTTAATTGCAAATATATTGCAAAAATTTCACTCCCTTATGGAAACACATGATTTTGTCGTGTGTGAGGGCACAGACTTTTTAGGTACCGATGCAGCCTTTGAATTTGAACTTAACGCCGATATTGCTGCAAACCTTGGTTGTACTGTCATGGTTATTGCCAACGGTTCTCAAAAAAACATTGATGACATTATCCAAAGTACACAGCTAGTTATTGATCAGCTTGAAGACAAAAATGTAGACATTTTATCAGTTGTTATCAATAGAGCAGATTTATCAGTCACTGAGCGTGACGATTTACTAGCTGGCATTAGTCAAAAAAGTTTGGAAAAAAAACCACTTATTTATACAGTGCCAGATGAACCTGCACTAGGTAAGCCCACCATGGCCGATGTGGCAAAATGGCTTAATGCAAAAGTTCTCTATGGTTCACATCGCATGGACGCCTTAGTGGGTGATTATTTAATTGCAGCCATGCAGGTACGTAACTTTCTAGATTATATTTGTGATGATCATTTAATCATTACCCCAGGGGATAGAACAGACATTGTACTTGCATCCCTAGCTTCAAGAGTATCATCGGCGTATCATAACATTGCTGGTGTGCTTTTAACAGGTGGTATTGACTTACCACGTAATGTGCAATTGCTACTTGAAGGTTGGACTGGTGTGCCAGTGCCTATTCTTTTAACTGCAGACCATACCTATAAAACTGTACAAATGCTTTCTCAACTATATGGACGTATTGAACCTGATAACTTACAAAAAATCAATACAGCCCTGGGGCTTTTTGAGCGTAATGTTAATGCTAAGGAAATTGCCAAGCGTATTATTACCCAAAAGCCTTCGCGCATTACACCTATGATGTTTGAATTTGATTTGATTGAATGCGCTAGGCAAAATAAAATGCGCATAGTTTTAGCTGAAGGCGAAGAAGAGCGCATTTTACGTGCTACAGATATTTTAATTCGTCGCGACGTGGCAGAAATTATTTTAATTGGTAATGCTGACCGCATTGGTACTAAAATCGCAGAGCTTGGCCTTGACCTTGATGGAGCAACCATTATTCAACCGGACTTATCGCCAAACTTTGAAGATTATATCAATACTTATTATGAATTACGCAAAGCCAAGGGTATGAGCCTTGAGCAAGCTCGCGATCGCATGACTGATTGCACCTATTTTGCCACTATGATGGTACACAAAAATCATGCCGATGGCATGGTGTCAGGAGCCATTAATACAACGGCACATACCATTAGACCAGCCTTTGAATTTATTAAAACCAAGCCCACTTGCTCCATTGTATCATCAATATTTTTAATGTGCTTAAAAGATAGAGTTTTGGCCTTTGGTGATTGCGCAGTAAACCCAAACCCAACTGCTCAACAGCTTGCAGAAATAGCCATAGCCTCAGCTCATACTGCCTCGGTTTTTGGCATTACCCCTCGTGTGGCCATGCTTTCTTACTCCACTGGTACATCTGGTAAGGGTGCTGATGTGGACATAGTGGTAGAAGCAACAAAAATTGCTAAAGAAATGGCACCAGATCTATTATTAGAAGGGCCCATTCAATACGATGCAGCCATAGACAAAGATGTAGCACGTACCAAGTTGCCAGATAGTCAAGTGGCAGGCCAAGCTACAGTATTTATTTTCCCTGACCTAAACACTGGTAACAATACGTATAAAGCTGTGCAGCGTGCTGCTGGTGCTATTGCCATTGGTCCAGTTTTACAAGGACTAAATAAGCCTGTAAACGATCTTTCCAGAGGTTGTACTGTACCTGACATTGTCAACACTGTAGCCATTACTGCCGTTCAAGCTGCGGCTGAAAAATAGTTTTTTGAGGTAAATATGAAAATTTTAGTTATAAATGCCGGTTCTTCCTCATGTAAATACCAACTAATAGAAATGACCCAAAAGTTACCTCTTTGCGCCGGTGTTGTTGAACGTATTGGCGATAATATGGGTAAACTTACTCATAAAATAATGCTCAGTGATGAAAGTGAAGAAAAAATAATTATTGAAAAGCCCTTCCCTACTCACATAGAAGCCATGGAAGAAGTGATTAACTTATTAAGCCATGCCGAAAAGGGCGTTATAAAAAGTAAGGATGAAATTTTTGCAGTAGGTCATAGAGTTGTTCATGGCGGAGAAGACATTACACGCCCTATGCTATTTGATGATCAAATCAAAAATATTGTAAAAAAATACTACACCTTAAGCCCACTTCACAATCCTGCAAACCTCATGGGTGTTGAAGTAGTGGAAAAATTATTGCCAGGCGTCCCCAACGTTGGTGTTTTTGATACTGAATTTGGTGCAAGTATGCAACCCGAAGCTTATATCTACCCACTACCTTACGAATTGTACGAAAATTTGCATATTCGCCGCTATGGTTTCCATGGTACTTCACATAAGTATATTGCCAAAAAGACAGCTGAATTTTTGAATAAACCACTAAATGAGCTAAACTCCATTACCATGCACCTTGGTAATGGTTCATCCATGTCTGCTGTAAAAAATGGCTTATGCATTGATACATCTATGGGCCTAACACCGCTTGAGGGTCTGATGATGGGTACACGCTCTGGTACTATTGACCCTGCTATCATTCCATATATTATGGAGAAAATGAACTTATCACCTCAAGATGTTGATGCCGTACTGAATAAAAAATCTGGCCTGCTTGGCATCAGCGGAACCAACGATATGCGTGACTTGCACGCCATGCGTGAAAAAGGAGATGAAAAGGCTGAACTTGCTTTTCAAATTCTAACACGTGGCATTAAAAAATTCCTTGGCTCCTACTTCTTCCTCCTCGGGCGAGTTGACTCCATAGTGTTTACAGCCGGTATTGGAGAAAATGATGAACTAGTACGTGCTGCTGTTTGTGAAGGTTTAGAGCCGCTTGGTATAGTTATTGACCATGAAGAAAACAATACACGCAAAAGCTCGGCACGGGCTATTAGTAAGGCTGAATCAAAAATACCTGTACTGATTATACCCACCAATGAAGAATTACAAATTGCCGAGGCAACTTTAGAGGTGTTGCAATAAATTATTTTGTTTGACAGTATTAAGCATAAGGGGTGAATTATGTCTGTAACATTTAGCCTTAGCACTGAGGAAAAAGAAGCTCTTGGTAAGCTAGCTTGTCTTGCCATTGATAGCACTCTTGCAGGTAAGAACATAGAAATACCCCCTGCTGATAGAGGAGTTTTACATGACCATCTAGGTAGCTTTGTTACCATAAATATAAATGGTCGTTTACGAGGCTGTATTGGCACTATGATTGGTCAAGAACCACTTTATATTAATGTGGCCCGCATGGCCCACGCTGCAGCTTTTCAAGATTCACGCTTTCAACCTCTATCACAAGAAGAATGGAACACGGCAGATTTATCCATATCAGTACTTGGTCCATTAACACCATGCCCTGATATAAAACAAATTCAAATTGGTCAGCATGGCCTATTATTACGCTTGGGCAACAAAAGCGGAGTTTTCTTACCCAAAGTGCCCGTTGAACAAGGTTGGGATTTAAACGCATATTTAGTCAATCTATGCCATAAAGCAGGAATTCCACCAAATAGCTTTGATAACCCAGATGCTGAGCTCTACTGGTATGAAGCCTTAGTTTTTGATGTAGTAAAAGGTTAATTTTGTGATTGATAAAAGATCTAATTAGCCGAACATGAAAAACACGTTTCCACGTATTTTTCAAAAATTCACACACTTCCAAATGTCACTTCGCAAACGCCAGAACTTGCTTCTGGCGTTTGTAATTTGTAAAATCCATTGATTTATAGTATAGTCGACACCAAAAAATATAATAACATTATAAATA
>CAYJLD010000110.1:0-4854 GCA_964371195.1 uncultured Desulfovibrionaceae bacterium
TTTTTCAGTACCGACTATATAGATTTGTAGTCAGTTTAGTTTTCAAAAAATCATTAAATAATGATTTTAAAGTTTTGACTATATAATGTCGGGAAGTAGAATTTTAAGGCCAATACCAATAAGCACTATACCACCAATCATATTGGCATATCTTACTATATAAGCGTTTTTTTGCAATAAGAAGCGACTTATAAGCATACCAAGTGCAGTTACAAAAAAACATACTGCCCCAATTATTAACGATGGTATCCATATATTCATCTGCAAGCTCGCAAAAGTGACACCAACTGCAAGAGCGTCAATACTTGTAGCCAAGGCTAGTGTGAGTGCGGTTATGCCCTTGGTTGGGTCAAGGGTATGGTCATTTTTTTCTACGGCTTCATTATGCTTGTAGCCTTCAAAGAGCATTTTACCACCTACAAAGCTTAGCAGAATAAATGCCACCCAGTGGTCATAATTCTCCATAAAACTCTGTATTTGATTAAAAAGAAAAAACCCCAATAGGGGCATAAAAAACTGAAAAAATCCAAAAAAAGAAGCTAGGCGTAAAATTTGTTTAGCCGAACAACACCCCCTAATACTGACCACAAGGGCTACTGAAAAAGCATCAGCTGCAAGGGCTACGGCTATAATAAAAATTTCAAAAAAACTCATTGGCTCAATATTTTTAAGGTATGGATTTTATGGCACAGCTTAATTATAAAGCTGTGCCATATACCATAATGTTAAATTTTCATGGCTCTGCTGGCATTGAGCACAGCTAATAAAGCCACGCCAACATCAGCAAAAACTGCCTCCCATAATCCAGAGACGCCTACAAGGCCAAGACAAACAAAAAGTAACTTGATGCTTAAAGCCATGATAATATTTTGCCAAACAATTTGTCTTGTTTTACTTGCTATACGCAATAATTCTGCCACACGTGATGGGTTATCGTCAAGTATGACCACATCGGCAGTCTCAACTGCAGCCTCTGATCCAAGTCCACCCATGGCTATACCAACCCCAGCCGTAGCTAAAACTGGGGCATCATTGATACCATCGCCCATGAATAAAGTCTCCTTAGCAGGAGCAAGTTCTTGCAAGAAAGTAGCTTTATCTTGAGGCAAAAGCCGACTTTTCACTATGTCTAAAGGTAGTTTTTTGGCAACGGTTTGAGCACCAATATCATGATCACCGGTAAGCATAGCAAGTGTTTCTATGCCCTCTTTACGTAAGTTTTGTAGAGCGCTAAACGATTCTTGGCGTAAAGTGTCCGCTCCTACAAGGCAGCCAATATATTGATTATTTTTGGCAACTAAGGCAAGACTTCCACCATCTTTAACTAGGTCATCAAATATGGAGTTTTTTGGTATATTGGTGATTTCAGGTATGGATTGTAAAAAATCTCTTGTACCAACTATTATTTTATCTTCATCAGCTTGGGCAATAACACCCTTGCCAGCTATTTCTTGAACATGCAATTGTAAAACGTTACGTAACTTGCCGTGTCTAAGTAAGCAATCTTTTACAATGGCCTTGGCTAATGGATGATTAGAACGACTTTCGGCAAGTCCTGCCCAAGCTATAAGTTCGTCTTCATCAACTCCATCAGCTGCTTGCCTTTGTGTGATGCTAAAGGTACCATGGGTTAGTGTTCCTGTTTTATCAAAAGCAGCAACTCTTACATATTGCAATGCATCAAGCACATAGCCACCCTTAACTAAAATACCACGCCTAGATGCCGCACCAATGCCACCAAAATAACCCAATGGAATAGATATAATAAGTGCACACGGGCATGAAACTACTAATAGTACCAATGCCTTATAAATCCATTCTGAAAATGTTCCCCAACCAAAAATGGGAGGTAAAATTGCAACTAATGCAGCTGTACCCACCACGCTTGGGGTATAATATCTAGCAAAACGAGTAATGAATCGCTCTGTGGGAGCTTTGCGTGCATTGGCACTTTCTACCATTTCTAAAATACGTGCAACGGAAGTATTTTTGAATTCTTCGGTCACTTGTATTACAAGTGCACTATCTTTATTGATGCATCCAGCAAAAACATATTTACCTGTTTTAGCAAGTATGGGCATGGACTCACCTGTAAGCGGAGCTGTATCAACTTCAGAAATACCATCTACAACTATGCCATCTAAAGGGATTTTTTCTCCTGGACGTACTAAGACAAAGGCATTTAAGGCTACATCTTCAGGGCTCATATCAATCTCATTATGCCCCTTGGCATCACAAACATGAGCAATGGAAGGTTTAGCCGCAAGTAAAGCTCTAATGGAACGCCTCGAATTTCCAGCAGCCCTTTCTTGTACATACTCCCCTATACAATAAAAGAGCATAACGCCTACGGCTTCTTCTAAATGACCAATAATAATGGCTGCAATGGTAGCGCCAGCCATTAGTGTAAATTCATTAAAAAAGTCCTTTTTTTGTAAAGATTCCCAACCTTCTAAAAGGACACTATGCCCGCATAGCACATAAGGAATGGCAAAACAGAATAATATGACAACACGGTTTAAGGTCGCATTACTCTCCATAGCTGGTACAAATGCCTCTATAAGCAAGCCTGTAAACATTAATATGGCGCAAACAATCATAGTTTTTAGTGTAGGGCCATGATGTTCTTCGTCTAAGGCTACTTCAGTGTTTTGCGCAGCGACGGAGGGGATAGCTTGATCAAAAAATTCTAAGTAAGTCCCTTTTTCAATGTTATCAGTAATTTTATTCATAACATCTAATGGCGGTGCATGTGTAGCCTCAAGGCGCAGCTTCTTTGTATCCATGTCAATGCTCGCCCCTTCAACACCTTCAATACATAATAATGCGTTTTCAATGCGCGAAGCACAAGCACTACAATGTAACTTTTGTACTCGATAAAAATGTACCATGATCATTTATCCTCTTGCTCTTCAGTTTGTATAATGTCTTCTGCTAAAGAATGAATGTATGCAGAGTGTGCAATTTCTTGTAAATGTTCATGCATATTCGCACCTTTTTCATCTTGCAAAACTTTTTTTAGTCTCTGTTTATCATTTAAGACTCGAGAATTTTTTTTCAAACTCTCATTTACCCATTGTAACGCCAAAGATATTGACATATTAGCTGGATTTGACGGTAATTGATAATAAGCCCATCGTCCATTTTTTACACATTCTATGAGTTGCGCTTGACGTAATATGGATAAATGTTTGGAAGTTGTAGATGGAGCTAAGTCTAGCAATGCAGTTAGCTGGCATACACAAAGTGGATATTTTGTTAATGACATTAAAATACGGACCCTGTTCTCATCTCCAAGTGCTTTAGCAATATTACAAAAATGAAACATGATACCTCCAATATTTCGTCAGTTAACGAAATATGCTAAATGTAAGATTTTGTCAATAGCCTTTAATTAATAGTATAAAATATAACTAATTAATTGACACAATACATGTTGCATACTTGATAATTTTAATTAAAATTACTTGACCAAGATGTCAGATATCTGTATAAGTGCTTTCCGTATATTGTATACACAAAGATAAGGGAGCTAAATATGCTAAATAAAGATATGGGAATTGATGGTTTTTTTGGTCCATATGGTGGACAATTTGTGCCTGATGAGTTGAAAGCTGTTTTAGATGAAGTAGCTGAGGCATTTTTTAAATACAAAGATGATGCAGGCTTTATTGCAGAGCGTGCGCGCTATATGCGCGATTATCAAGGGCGTGAAACCCCAGTATTTTTTTGCGAACGTTTAAGCAAACATTGCGGTGGCGCCCAGATTTATATTAAGCGTGAGGACCTAAATCATTTGGGTGCGCACAAGGTTAATAATACTGTAGGGCAGATTTTATTGGCCAAGCGCATGGGTAAAAAACGTATCATTGCAGAAACTGGAGCAGGACAACATGGTGTGGCAACCGCAGCAACTGCTGCCCTAATGGGTATGGAGTGTGTGGTTTACATGGGCCAAAAAGATATTGAACGCCAAAAACTCAATGTTTTTCGTATGGAAATGATGGGTGCTAAGGTTGTTGCAGCCACAGATGGTTATCAAGGCTTAAAGGAAGCTGTTGACATGGCCATAGGTGATTATATTGCAAATGCTAGCACAACTTTTTATTTGCTTGGATCAGCTGTCGGACCTCATCCCTATCCGCTCATGGTAAGTTATTTTCAGTCTATTATTAGTGAAGAATCGCGTCGCCAAATGCAAGCTATAAATAAAATGCCAAAGGCTGTACTTGCATGCGTAGGTGGTGGGTCCAATGCTATGGGTTCATTTATGCATTATGTAGATGATAAGGATGTGCGTCTTATTGGGGTTGAGCCAGGCGGCCAAAGCCTTAATTATGGTGAGCATGCTGCAACGCTTTGTGTGGGAGAACCAGGTATTATTCATGGCTATAAAGCTTATGTACTTAATGATGATAATGGTGAACCAGCTAAAGTGCATTCCATATCAGCTGGTCTTGATTACCCAGGGGTTAGCCCAATCTTGTCATATCTAAAGGATGAAGCACGACTTGAATGCCAAAATGTTAGCGATGAAGAAGCAATAGGAGCTTTTTTTGCTTTGTCGCGTTTGGAAGGTATCATTCCAGCTCTTGAGTCATCACATGCTGTGGCTGCAGCTATGCGCTTAGCAAAAACTATGTCCGAGGAAGAAGTGCTCTTAGTCAACCTATCAGGACGTGGAGATAAGGACATAGCACAAGTAGAAAAAATGATTTCGCAAGGTAAATATAGTATAGACATTTAATAGTGCGGTGTAATATGCTGTAAAATAAAAGAAAAATAAAAATTAAAAAAAATTGAAAAAGTTGTTGACAGTTTTGTTGTCTTAATGCATATTCCCTCTCCGCGGCA
>CAYJLD010000111.1:0-4834 GCA_964371195.1 uncultured Desulfovibrionaceae bacterium
CTTCTGGCGTTCGCAAAGCGATATTTGGAGCGAGCGTGCCTTTTTAGAAAAATGCATGAAACGCGTTTTTTAGTACCGACTGGCTTAGATGGGATTTTGTGCGACTAAAGCTAGGTTATATATAAAATGAGCAATAATATCATGCTGAACAAAAAACTTTATGGCTTATAGTAATGCCTTAAGCTTAAAAATACTCAAATAAGAAAATGAATAGTCTTTTAAAAAAACTTAAGCTGTCAACACATATAGCTTGGAATAGCTCTATGGCTAGGCTTTTCACTAGACTAAGAACAAACAAAAAAAATAAAAAACAAAAAAAATGAAAAAAACAGTTGACCTTTAGCCCTGACCTCTGTATGTTCCCCCTTGCCCTTTCATAAAGAGGCAATTTCGACATGCAAAGGCCAAGTCGAAAAGCTGTAAAGCAATCAAGCAAATTGACTAATGCAGCAAATTTCCAAGTCTTGCTTAGCAAGGCTTTACCCTAGGACGGTAGGGAGAACAGGTTGAGCCTGTTCTACTGTATTCGGATAATCCGGAATTGACATGTGCAGGCGTTACCAAATGCCGAACAATGTCCATCCGTTCCAGCCCAAGAGTGGAGCCACGCCATTAATTGGTGAACCCGGGCTGTAAGGTGAAAGGGGAGTTTTTCCCCATTTGGTGATCCCTGTGCGAACCACATCTATTTTGCAATCAAGCAAAATGATTAGGTTGAACACATATGGGTTTATAGCAAGAATGCAAATTTTTGCTAGTAAGGAGTTGTGTTCAACACGCTTCACTACTTATCACCAATATACTGTACAGTTACGCCTTGAGCATCAAGGCAAAAGCTTCCGCCCAATGGGTTTTGGGGTTGACCGCGTAAATCGCGGATCTCCTATGCAATATTTAGCATTGGCTAAAGCTTACAAAAGTAAGCATTTTCAACATGGAGTAGGCAAATGACAACAGTTAGCAGTGATCGCATTCGTATCAAGCTTAAAGCGTACGACTACCGCATTCTTGATAAGGCTGTGGCAGAAATTGTTGATACAGCACGTAATACGGGTGCAGGCGTGGCAGGACCAATACCTCTGCCAACCAATATTCACAAATACACCGTAAACCGCTCTGTTCACGTGGATAAAAAGTCTCGTGAGCAATTTGAAATGCGTATCCACAAGCGGCTTATGGACATACTCGAACCCACGCAACAAACCGTTGATGCGCTTGGCAAGCTTTCGCTTCCAGCTGGCGTGGACGTAGAAATTAAGCTTTAGTGAGGGCTATCATGGCTGAGAATATGGCAATCTTGGGTCGCAAACTAGGCATGACCCGCATCTTCGCCAGTGATGGTACTGCAGTGGCCGTTACGGTTATCAAAGCAGGACCTTGCCCCATTACACAGGTGAAGACTATGGATACGGACGGTTATAATGCACTTCAAATTGCTTTTGAAGAAGCAAAAGAAAAGCATGTAACCAAGCCCATGCAAGGGCATTTTGCCAAAGCAGGCAAAGGAATATTCCGCAATTTGCGCGAAATTCGCCTTCAAGATGCAGCAACGCATAACTTGGGTGATGAGCTAACTGTAGAATTATTTGCTGCTGGCGATACAGTAAAAATTTCTGGAAAGAGCATTGGTAAAGGTTATCAAGGGCGCATGCGTCGTTGGAACTTTGCAGGCTCCAAAGACTCCCACGGCTGTGAAAAAGTACACCGTAACAACGGCTCCATAGGTAACAATACCTTCCCAGGCCGTGTGTTTAAGGGTCGTAAAATGGCCGGACATTGGGGTAACGAAAGTGTTACCCAACTTGGTTTAACCATTGTTGATGTCCGTCCCGATGACAATGTTATCCTTGTGAAAGGCTCCGTGCCAGGTCCAAAGAATGGACTGGTTGTGGTCACCAAGCAATAGAGGAAAGCACAATGGCTACTGTGAAAATATATGATCAGAACAAGAAGGAAAGCGGCGAAATTACGCTTGAACCATCTGTGTTCGAAGTAGAGATCAGACCGGAAATCCTAAACCTTGTGGTACGTGCTCAACTTGCAGCCAAGCGCGCAGGTACACATGCTACTAAGACTAGGACCTTTGTTTCCGGCGGTGGTGCCAAGCCATGGAGACAAAAAGGCTCCGGTCGCGCTCGTGCAGGTTCCAACCGCTCCCCCATTTGGCGTGGAGGTGGTATTACCTTTGGCCCACAACCAAGAGACTATAGTTTTAAGGTAAATAGCAAGGTGCGTGCGCTTGCACTGAAGATGGCTCTATCTTCACGTCTTGCTAGCAACGGCTTAATGGTTGTTAAGTCCATTGACTTGCCAGAAATTAAAACCAAACTCTTTGCAAAAGTTGCAACAGATCTTGGTTTGCAAAAGGCTCTTATTGTATCAGCTGATGAGAACCAAAATTTAAGTTTATCAGCTCGCAATATCCCTGGCATAACACTTACTACACCTGATCGCCTAAGCGTGTATGAAATTTTACGTCACAAGCAATTGGTACTTTTAGAAGCTGCCATTGCACCTGTGCATGCACGTTTTGAAAAGTAGGGAGATATTATGGAATTTACACAAGTACTTCTAAAACCCCTGCTTACAGAAAAAACTACCTTTCTTAAGGAAGAGGCCGAACAGGTGACATTTTTTGTGCACCCAAAAGCCAATAAAATTGAAATTAAGCAGGCTGTGGAACATGCCTTTAATGTTAAAGTAGTAGCGGTCAACGTAGTTTCCAAGGCCCCATCTGACCGTAAGCGTCAGGGCCGTGTTGTTGGTCGTAAACCCGGGTATAAAAAGGCATATGTTACCTTAAACCCCGGTGATAGAATCGAATTTTTCGAGGGAGTGTAAATTATGGCTGTTCGTAAGCTAAAACCAACTTCCGCTGGGCGTCGCTTCCAGACTGTTTCCGATTTTAAGGAAATTACTAGAAGCACCCCTGAAAAGTCGCTAACCGAAGGTCTTAATCAAAAGGCTGGTCGTAACCATCACGGTCGCATTACCATGCGTAGACGTGGCGGTGGTGTTAAGCGTCTTTATCGTATCATTGATTTTAAGCGCAATAAAATTGGTATAGATGCCAAGGTTGCTCACATAGAATATGACCCTAACCGCTCTGCTCGTATTGCTCTATTGCACTACGCTGACGGTGAAAAGCGTTATATCTTAGCACCAGTTGGTATTAAGCAAGGCGACATTATTCAGGCTGGCGAAGGTGCCGACATTAAGCCTGGTAATGCTTTGCAAATGATTAAAATTCCTGTGGGTACTGTTATTCATAATATTGAAATGTATCCAGGTAAGGGCGGCCAAATGTGTCGCGCTGCAGGAACCTATGCTCAATTAGTTGCTAAAGAAGGAAAGTATGCTTTGCTACGCTTACCTTCAGGCGAAGTGCGCAAAATATTAAGCTCATGTATGGCTACCATTGGCCAAGTGGGTAATATTCACCATGAGCAAATTTCCTTGGGTAAGGCTGGCCGCAATCGTTGGCTTGGTCATCGTCCTAAGGTACGCGGTGTTGCTATGAACCCAATCGATCACCCATTAGGTGGTGGTGAGGGTAGAAGCTCTGGCGGTCGTCATCCTGTATCACCTTGGGGAACTCCCGCCAAGGGCTACAAGACTCGCGACAAGAAGAAAGCTTCATCTAAGCTTATAGTTAAACGCCGTGGTCAGAAGTAGGAGTAGTTAATGCCTAGATCATTAAAAAAAGGGCCCTTCGTTGATGGGCATCTCATGAAGAAGGTTGAAGCCGCGGTAGAAAATAATGACCGCCGCGTGGTGAAGACTTGGTCGCGCCGCTCCACCATCCTTCCAGAAATGGTAGGTCTGACCTTTGCGGTGCATAATGGCAAGAAGTTTGTTCCGGTGTTTGTGACCGAAAACATGGTAGGACATAAGCTTGGTGAATTTTCACCAACTCGCACCTATCACGGTCATGCTGCCGATAAAAAGTCCAAAGCCAGAAAGTAGGGTGAAATAATGGAATCAAAAGCAATTGCAAAATTCCAACGCGTATCCCCACGCAAAACCCGCCTCGTTGCTAAAAACGTAGTGGGCCTTGATGTGGAAAAAGCGTTGAATATCCTACGCTTTACTCCCAATAAGCCTGCGGGGATTATTCTTGGTGTAGTAAAGTCGGCCCTTGCCAACGCTTCTCAATTGGGTGGTGTTGATGTGGACTCAATGGTTGTGAAAGAAATTGTGGTCAATGAAGGTCCAACATGGAAGCGTTTTATGCCCCGCGCACAAGGTAGGGCCACAAAAATAAGAAAGCGCACCAGCCACATTACCGTTATACTTGCAGAAGGGCAGGGTTAGGCTATGGGTCAAAAAGTACATCCATATGGTTTTCGTCTTGGTTACAACAAGGATTGGCAATCTCGCTGGTTTAGCAAAAAAGAATATGCCTCCTTTGTATTTGAAGACAGCAAAATTCGCAAATATGTGAAAAAGCTTCTTTATCATGCTGGTGTTTCCAAGATAGAAATTGAACGCGCTGGCGGCAAAGTTCGC
Organism: uncultured Desulfovibrionaceae bacterium; assembly: GCA_964371195.1. Lineage (GTDB taxonomy): Bacteria > Desulfobacterota > Desulfovibrionia > Desulfovibrionales > Desulfovibrionaceae > CAYJAD01. The sequence goes on from CAYJLD010000111.1 coordinate 4,510, forward strand.
CTTATTCTATCCACCGCAAGACCAGGCATTGTTATTGGTCGTAAAGGTGTAGAAATTGAAAAATTGCGCACAGATTTGCGTCATAAATTTGGTCGCGAATTCTCACTTGAAGTTAACGAAATACGCCGTCCAGAAGTGGATGCTCAATTAGTAGCAGAAAACATTGCTATGCAACTTGAGCGTCGTGTAGCTTTCCGTCGTGCCATGAAGCGCACAGTGACAATGGCTCGCAAATTTGGCGGTGAAGGAATTAAGGTAACATGTGCTGGTCGTTTGGCTGGTGCAGAAATAGCTCGTACCGAATGGTATCGTGACGGTCGAGTGC
>CAYJLD010000112.1:0-4709 GCA_964371195.1 uncultured Desulfovibrionaceae bacterium
CTTGCAGCATGGTCAGCTATTCCAAAATGAACTTTATTGCGATTTTTCATAATAACACTCCCGTGTATTTCGAGAATATTATTATAAATTACAGATAATTACAACTAAAAAATACCAAATAATTATGCAGGAGTCTTAATGAGCTTAAATTCATTGCTTATTCACACATCCTTACCCATCATTGATTATATAATCATGCATGAACTTTGCCATTACAAGCATAAAAGACATGACGCTGATTTTTATGCTCTTCTTAGCCAAAAAACTCCACAATGGAAAATGTTGAAAAAAAGCCTCGATAATGATTATTTTGGGTTATTGCTTTAGTCAAATATGACCTCTTCACAGTAAATTATACCGTAGCCTTAAAGCACATATTTTCAAAGGGGTATTTTAAGTTTGCGTGCGTTTGAAAATACAAAATTTCTTGCATTAACTGCGAGCAAAACTCTTAGCAACAATTAAGTTTTTTTTGAAGATGAGGTGGGGATTTGGGGTAGAGGAAGAAACTTTTTTTGTTCACCTCACAAAAAAGCTTTTTCCCCTACCCCAACAAATTTCAAACTACATATTTAAACCACGAAAACTACAATAAATTTTCCAATGGTTTATAGCCTTGGTCTTGCATGAGTACATCCATTGGCATAAGGCAAAGTAGTAGAATAGACATGGGTATTTCATCTGCTAAGTCACGAATATCTGGTACTAGCAAATAATGCTTACAGACCTTACAGCCTTCAGCGCGTTGTTGCACATTACCACCTTCAAGATCAAATATTAAACGCCCTTCAGGTTTATTATCACCACAGGCTGGGCAAGTAGTACGAGTAAAGCGCCAAGTACTACTGCACATAGAGCAGTGCAAAAAGCGGTGTCCTTCAGTAGTTTGCAAATAACCAGCATTGGGCAAGCATCCACAAATAGGGCAATAATTAATATTCCACTCAGCTGGTTTTTTAGCATGCTTTGCTACGCGCAAAGCTGCACAGCGGGCCATGTAGTTAGAGGCAAAAGAGGCAGCATATTTTTGCATCCCATGTTTTTTAGCCCAAGCAGAAATACGATGTGATTTTTGCAATAGAGTCAAGCTTGCAAGGTGCTTACAAGCCTTAGGGTCCTGTGCTAAAAACTTAGCTAGTTCCTTTAACTCTTTACTATGCTCTTTAACGTGTTTGGATGCCACAAGACAAATTTCCTTGCAAGTACCAAGTAAGGCGTCATCAAGGTAGATGTCTAAATGTTCCTTATCTGCTCTACAAACTGGATCGCCAAAAATAATTTCATCATTTTCTGGAAAAATGGGTGGTGGCAATTCTTCTGCAAGTTTATGACAGCATTCTTCTAACGGCACGAAACATGATAAAAATGGAGCTGCATAGGGGTATTGTTTTTTAAGTTGCTTAACACTAGCAGAAGAAAGATGCATGACGACCTCGTACTATTTTAAAATTTATTTTACAATTTTTATAACCACTATCAAAAAAATAAGTTGCCTTACTGTCAAGGCAGCTTTTCAAGCTTTGACAAAAAATTTTACAAAGGTTTGTTATCAAATTAAAAATGGCATTATAAGCTAACTATATTTTTTATTCTAATAGCTATCAAAACACTCAAACTAAATGAGGCCTTGGCAAAATGCCAAGGCCTCAAGTAATCAGCACATAATACTATGCTTCTGCATATTCGCTATATTTTTTGGGATCATCGACCACAATATAAATAACACGAACAGAATCAGCATCCAATGCTTTGGCTTTAGGGTACTTTCCTTTAAGTTCAGCAACCCTCTTTTCAGCAAGAGCAAGTATTTCATCACGCTCACCAAAAACCATGGCATCAGTTGGGCATGAAAGTACGCATGCGGGTTTGCGTCCAGCTTGAACACGATCCAAACACATGGTGCACTTTGTTACCATTTTGTTCTCAGCATTTTGACGTGGCACGTTGTATGGGCACACACTAACGGCTGTATCAAAATCCATTTTTGCAGAATCCTTAGTATAAATAACCGCACCTGTAGCTTCATCAACGGCAATCTCATCGCCAGCTGCAGCAGCTTGACAAGGTGGGGTTACACAGTGACGGCACATGTCAGAGAAGAAGTACCAATAGGGCTTGCCATTGGCTTCGCCTTCTGAGAAGCGTACCACTTTATAAGTTTCCGGAGTAAAGTCAGGTGGATTTTGATAAGTTCCACGCTGTTCAGTCTTTACAGCGGCAAGTTGGTTCCATTGCTTGCAGGCTACCTGACAACCACGGCAAGCAGTACAACGCGACGTATCAACTAATATAGATTTACCTTGAGACATGCGTCACCTCCTATACCTTGCTTACATTGACCATGAAGGCCTTGTATTCTGGTGTGCCGGTGTTACCATCACCCACATATGGTGTGAGTAAGTTTGCGGTATCGCCACAATTTTTGGGATATAACCAGCCATAGTTGTAAGTCATACCTACTTGGTGAACGGTTTTGCCGTCAACAGTAAGTGGGATCATACGAGTTGTTACCATGGCTACAGCTTCTAACTCACCACGAGCAGACATAACTTTGATCTTATCGCCATTGTTGATGCCTTTTTCTTTAGCAAGTTGATGACTCATTTCCACATAAGCTTGAGGCATGGCTTCAGTTAGCCAGCTTTGCCAGCGTGTGAATGCACCTGTGCACCAGTGCTCGGTGGATGAGTAAGTGGTCATAACAACTGGGAAGTTAGGATCAGCAGAAGCAACCTTATCCTTATCTGTATTAAAGATTGGGATAATTGGGCTGTTATGCTGTTTTGACATTAGGTTTTGCTTTAATGGGCTTTCTAATGGCTCATAGTGCTCTGGGAATGGACCTTCGCCAATACCAGGGCCAAATAGAGAAGATACACCGTCTGGCTTCATGATAAATGGCAGTTTACCACCCTTCATAGCCATTGGTGGCCATGGTCCGTCTGGCACGTCACCAACCCACTTGCCATCTTTCCATGCAAGTAATGGGCGAGCTGGGTTGTATGGATTACCCTGTGGGTCAACAGATGCACGGTTGTAAACCACGCGGCGGTTTAGAGGCCATGCAAAGGACCAGTTGGGGTATAAACCAAGCTTGGTTGGGTCTTCTTTACCACGACGAGCCATCAAGTTATCTCCGGCTGCGTTAAAGCTACCAGTAGCTAGCCAGTTCCCAGCAGAGGTTGCACCATCAGCTAATAATAAGCCAAAGCTTGGTACAGGTTGACCCTTCTTGTAGTTTTTACCGCCAACGGTGGTGTCTTTTTCAAACTCACCATTAATACGACGAGCAACCTTAAGTGCGTCAAAGCCGCCCTTGGTTCCATCATCATAGTCAAAACGTAAAGAAGTAACAGCTTCTGCTAAGGCTCCACCTTCTTTTTTGTATAGTTCTTGGATTTTGTGCATGATTAAGGTCATCATACCACCAACACTATAACATTCGCCTGGAGCTTGAGCAGCTTGATTTAACCATTGCATCCAACGACCGGAGTTAGTTTGACTACCGGATTTTTCAACGTTGGCGCTAGCTGGAAGCAAGAAGCATTCGGTTTTAACATTCTTTGGATCAAGGCCTGGGCCCTTCCAGAAAGAAGCGGTTTCATTATCAAAAATATTGGCATGCACAAACCAATCAAGTTTGGTCATAGCTGCACGAATTTTATTTGAGTTTGGTAAGCTACCGCATGGGTTTTGACCAAGACAAACAAAGCCCTTAATGCCACCCTTATACATAACATCAAATGTATGTAAAACGTCACAATTTTGGCCATCGTCTACCTTTGGTAACCAGTGGTAACCGAAGTCATTTTTCTTAACAGCTGCATCACCATACCAAGATTTAAGTAGGCTTACCATGTACTTAGGAGTATTACCCCACCAGTTAGCACTCATTTCGTCACTGGTTGATGGAGTTGCACCCTTTAAGTATGCATCAAGGGAAGTCTTGCTTGCACGAGGTACTGGCAAATAACCTGGTAGGATGTGATAAAGTAGAGCGTGGTCGGTTGAACCTTGTACGTTTGGCTCACCGCGAAGTGCGTTTACACCACCGCCACAGATACCAATATTACCAAGTAATAATTGCATGATACAGAGGTTACGAATTCTTTGTACGCCGATGGTACTTTGAGTTTGACCAAGAGCATACATGATGGTTCCAGCGCGATCTTTAACGCCAGTGGAAGACATCATTTCATAAACTTGTTGTAGTTCTTCTTTTGGAGTACCTGTAATAGCTGATACTTTTTCTAAAGTATAACGGCTATAGTGTTTTTCCATCATTTTAAGAACACAGCGTGGATTTTGCAAAGTCATGTCACGCATAGGCATGCCCTTGGAATCCTTATCTAGGGTCCAAGTTTTCTTGTCATATTTGCGTGCTTTTGCATCATAACCAGTAAAGAGACCATCATTAAAGCCAAAGTCTTTATTTACGATAAAGCTAGCATTGGTGTAGTTCTTTACATAATCAGCAAAATACTTTTTATTTTCAAGTATATACTTAATCATGCCGCCAATAAAGGCAGCATCAGTACCAGGACGCAAGCATACATAAAGGTCAGCTTGTGAAGAAGTACGAGTAAAGCGTGGGTCCACGTGAATTAACTTTGCACCCTTTGCTTTAGCTTTTAACACCCATTTAAAAGAAATAGGATGGTTTTCGGCAGCATTACTACCTTGGATAAGAATTACATCACTGTGTTGAA
>CAYJLD010000113.1:0-4662 GCA_964371195.1 uncultured Desulfovibrionaceae bacterium
GCGAACGCCAGAAGCAAGTTGGCTCGTTTTACGAGGCATAAACACCATGTCTGAAGTTTGTCCCCCTCTATGACAACCACACTATCCTGACAACTGTTCACAAATCAATAGTTTTACGGCGAAGATAATAAAGCCATGCGCATATCTTTAATTTTATCACGTAAAATTGCAGCTTTTTCAAACTCAAGTTCACGTGCAGCTTCGCGCATTTCTTTTTCCCATTGTTGAATTTGTTTACCCATATCCTCACTGGAAAGCACAATATCTACCGAGCTAACCGTAGCTCCTTTACGCCCTTTCTTACCAGTATTAACTGAGTCTTGGTATAAGTCCTTAAAATGTGTTTCAAGGGCTTTTATTATAGTTTTTGGAGTAATATTGTTTTCTGTGTTCCAGTTTTCCTGAATAACTCGCCGCCTTTTAGTTTCACCCATAGCCGCTTGCATGGAGGCTGTTATGGTATCAGCATAGAGCAAAACCTTACCACTAACATTACGCGCAGCGCGCCCAAATGTTTGAATTAGGGAACCCTCAGAGCGCAAAAAACCCTCTTTATCTGCATCCAAAATAGCAACAAGTGATACTTCTGGCAGGTCTAAGCCTTCACGCAAAAGATTAATTCCCACCAGAACATCAAATTCACCAGCCCGCAAATCATGCAAAATTGCCATGCGCTCAAGTGTATCAATATCTGAATGCAAATAGCGCGTAACTACGCCCATTTGATTACAATATTCCGTCAAATCTTCGGCCATGCGCTTTGTAAGTGTGGTTACCAACACACGCTCTTTTAAGGCCACGCGTTTTTTACATTCCGAAAGTAAATCTTCCATTTGGCCCTTAGTGGGGCGCACTTCTACTATAGGATCCACAAGTCCGGTAGGCCGTATTATTTGCTCGGTCACAATACCTTCAGACTGTTTTATTTCAAAGCGCCCTGGTGTTGCTGAAACATAGACGGTTTGCCCTATAAACTCTTGAAATTCATCAAATTGTAAAGGTCGATTATCAAGAGCAGAAGGTAGGCGAAAACCAAAATCTACAAGGGTTTGCTTACGTGAGCGGTCCCCTTTATACATACCTCCCACTTGAGGTACAGAAATGTGAGATTCATCCACAAAAAATAAAAAATCCTTTGGGAAGTAATTTAATAAGCAAAAAGGAGGTTCACCTTCTAAACGCCCATCTAAGTGACGGCTGTAATTTTCTACACCATTACAATAGCCTAACTCTTCTAACATTTCTAAATCAAGTTGTGTGCGTTGCTCTAAGCGTTGCGCCTCAACTAATTTATTATTTGATTTAAAATAGGCCAGTCGTTCCTGCAATTCCACACGTATATCGTCCATAGCACGCTTAATATTATCCCTTGCTGATACATAGTGGCTGGCAGGATAAATGATAGTTTTAGGGATGGGTGATAAAATGTCACCAGTTAACGGATCAATTTCATTTATATTTTCAATATCATCACCGAAAAACTCTATACGCAAAGCCATCTCATGATGATAGGCAGGAATAATTTCTAAAACATCGCCGCGCACCCTAAAAGTACCACGATGAAAATCATAGTCATTGCGCTCATATTGTACCTCAACCAATCGTCCAATGAGCGCGTCCATGGAAATATGTTGCCCTACCTCCACAGGAATTACCATTTTAGCATAATACTCGGGAGAACCAAGGCCATATATGCAAGACACAGAAGATACAATAATAACGTCACGCCTTGTTAATAGAGCATGAGTTGCAGCATGGCGTAATTTATCAATATTATCATTAATAGATGAATCTTTTTCTATATATGTATCTGATGAAGGCACATATGCTTCAGGTTGATAATAATCATAATAACTAACAAAATACTCAACGGCATTGTCTGGAAATAAAGCCTTAAATTCATTATAAAGCTGAGCTGCTAAAGTTTTGTTTGGCGCAAGAATTAGAGCTGGCCTTGAGCATTTAGCAATAACATTTGCCACAGTAAAAGTCTTACCAGAACCTGTGACCCCCAGCAGAATTTGATCTTTAACACCTGCAAATATATTATCCACAAGCTGGTTTATGGCTTGTGGCTGGTCGCCTGTTGGCGTATACTGGGTTTGCAAAGAAAACAATTTTGTATCAAGCATTATCTTACCAATGTTTTAGGAGCCTGTTTATGGAATATAGAATTATTGCAGCCTCTCCCTTTTTGGAGCTTGACCGTGCATATCTTATACAAATAATGCTCAAAAGCTTCAAGGGGCGTCGCGATGTTATTGTATATCTTTTCCGTACCGATACCAATGAAAATGAACTTGAACAATTACGCCAACTTGACATAGTTGATTCAGCTAAGTCAGATACACCTGAAGGGGCCAGTGCTGAGGATGCGCTATTAAGTGTACTGGAAGCCTTTACTGCTGAAGAAGGAAATATCTTGCTAGAATACCTCGACAAACGCTATGGTGAACATATTAAGGAAGTGGTGGTAAGCCCACTTGAAGTGCCAGTTCCCTTAGGTATGGTTCCCTTCTCAGCCATACCAGAAGGTAAAACCATGGGCTTCATACGCTTTGACGTGGTACCAGATTATGATTTACCTTTTAAAGTACATGGCTTTTATGACTTAGAAGCTCATGACGCCCTTTTGTGTGAAACTGATTAATTATGCCAAAAAGCACAAAGGTTATGCAAAACAATCTTTTATATGAGCAAGAAATGCCATCCATTGTCATTGGCATTGATGAGGCTGGACGTGGATGCCTTGCTGGACCAGTGGTGGCAGCTGCGGTTATATTGCCAAAACCTTGTCCCATTAAAGATCTTGACGACTCCAAAAAGCTCAATGCCGATGACCGTGAAAGTCTAGTCCTTGATATTAAGACCCACGCTTCATACGGCGTTGGTGTAGTTTGGCAACAAGATATTGATAAAATAAATATATTACAAGCAACCTTTGTCGCCATGAGCAAAGCTACAAAGGGACTCATGGTACAATACATTCGCAAAAATAAACGTGCACCATCATGTTTATTACATATTGATGGCAACAAAATTATTCCCCCCACTGTGCTTAGTGCGTATTGGCCAAAACATGTTGTGCTACCACGCCAAGAAGCCTTAGTGCACGGCGATGCCTTAGAAGAGCATATTTCGGCTGCCTCTATCTTAGCTAAGACTTTTAGAGATAATCTCATGAATATCTTAGATAGACGATGGCCTGCATATAATTTTGCTAAACACAAAGGTTATGGCACTGCAGAACATTTAAAAGCTCTCGAATTACACGGTCCATGCCCACTACATAGAAAAACCTTTGCTCGTGTCTTGCCAGATACTCAAGATAAAAAATCTAAGCCTTCATTGCAGATGCAAGGTAATTTATTATGAAGTGGCTCAAGGCATTAAGTAAAAGTAGAAAAAATACCTCTCACCCCAAGGGTAAAATTGGTGCCATGGGCGAAGATGCAGTTGTAAAACATGTACAAAAACGTGGCATGCGTATATTAGAACGTAATTGGAGGCATGGAAGACAAGAGCTTGATATAATAGCTGAAGATGGTGATACCCTAGTTTTTATTGAAGTAAAAACTAGGCAGGTGCTGGGTAAGACCAGTCCTATAGATGCCATGACTGCACATAAACAAGCCAATTTTTTACAAGCAACTAAATCTTGGCTATCCCTGCATAATGCTTGGCACAAACCATGCCGACTTGATGTTGCTGGCGTATTATATAACGCTAAGGAGCAAAATTTTCTACAGGTGGAATATTATGACAATGCCCTTGATCTCTCCTCAGGTACAGCTTTGGGTGGTAGCAACTCCTCTTGGCAACCTTGGTGATTTCTCACCACGAGCCATGGAAGTATTACAAAACGTGGACTTGGTCTTAGCTGAAGACACACGTAGGGCTGGACTTTTATGTCAAAGAGCTGGCATAAAGGTTAAAAAATTTGCAAGCCTGCATGAACATAATGAACAAAATAAATGCCAAGATATTATTAATCTATTGCAACAAGGCCATAACGCTGCCCTCATATCAGATGCTGGGACACCTCTCATGGCTGACCCCGGCTATAGGCTTGTTCGAGCCTGCCGTATAGCTGGACTTAAAGTTTCAGCTGTACCTGGTCCATGTGCTCCCATAACTGCCTTGATGCTAGCAGGTATTGCCCCACAACCATTTACATTTTTAGGTTTTTTGCCGCGCACTGTATCAGATCAAGAGAAAATTTTTGCCCCATTTATAAACCTTGCCAGCACATTGGTTTTTTTTGAACGCAAAGATCGATTGCATGAAACATTGCAAATTGCTAGCAATTTATTAGGCCCACGTGAACTTGCCATAGCTCGTGAACTTACTAAGCATTATGAAGAATGCATCGTGGGACGCTTAGAAGATTTTGCAAAAATTCCCTCTGATTTAAAGGGCGAAATAACCGTAATAATTGGTCCACCTGAAAGTAACCACCGTACCTGTCAAGATGAAGTCCTTAAAATCCTACAAGCAGAAAGCAAAAAAGGTGGCAAGCCGCGCGAAGTGGCTAGGCGAGTACAAAATATGGTTCAAGGCTGGACTGGTAAGGATATTTATCTGCTCTACACAGAAGTTAAGTAGTTTTATTTTTGGATTTTTTTGGGGATTTTTTTGGGGGAGGGGAAGACACTTTTTTGT
>CAYJLD010000114.1:0-4565 GCA_964371195.1 uncultured Desulfovibrionaceae bacterium
ATTTTTCAACTAAGGAACACCTTTTGCTTGATACACAGTATTGCGCAGTGGTCTTCATTACATGGTTTGAAGCATAACTGCCCCAACGTCCTTTATATTTGCGAATTCTTAGTAGTGGGCGTGGCATATGGGGAAATTGAATAAGAGCAAGACTTAAACGTTCATGAAAGATACGTTCAGCTTGTGTTAAAAACCAGCGTTGCATTAAGCGTAAATTATGTCGTTCATCATGTGGCTTTGCAGTGTATAAGAAAATCCTATCTCCATCTAAATGAACTTCTTTAGACTTAGTATCATGCTGAATAATAAGGGTATATGCCTTACCTAGAAAATAAATGCTTTGTCCTGTAGATAGAGGTCCTTGACATTTGTTATCTAACTTAGCAAATTTTTCTAATTTTTTCAGTAACCACTTTTTTTTTCGTAGTACAAAGTCATGTACTTCTGTCTCGCTCACATTCAATGGAACCTTAAGGCTTATTTCACCTTTTGGGTTAATGCTTAAACATAATGTTTTACGTTTCTGTCTTGTATATGTGTGAATGCTGATATCATGGATTGTGTGCATGCCCAATACATTAATTTATTTTCAAATTTTGACAAGTTTTTAAGCTTTGTAAAAGTTAGCTGGACATATAAGTTCTAGTTTTAAATTGTTTAGTTACAGTTTTATTGATTTTGAATTTCAAAATTGATTGTTCCAATTTGATACATGATTTTTTATTTATTTTTACGGTATGTTGGTTGTAGTATAAACAAAAAGTAGCTAAATATACAAAAACTACTTGCTCCATTATCACGAATAGTCTATATTTTCACAAGGTGTAGTTGGTTCTTGCTAAGGCCTTGTAATATAAATGTATTACTAGTTATTTAGTAGGTTGGTAAATGTATTAGAATTTGGTTTTAACATTTTAATTTATCTTTAAAGTGGAGATTGCATTATGAAAAAATTTGCACTTCTTTTTGTTGCTGCAGCTATGATATTTGGCACAGCTATTCAAGCTCATGCTGAATATACTGGCCCAAAGCTAAAATTTAGAGTTGCTCACACAACCCCTCCAGGCAACCACATTACCTTAGCCTTCGATAAGTTTGCTGAGCTTGTGGAGCAAAAAAGCGGTGGTAAAATAAAAGTTCAAGTTTTCCCCAATGCCATTTTAGGTAGTGACCGTGTGGTTATGGAAAATGCTCAACGTGGATCTATTGAAATGGCCGTTGCTTCCACACCTAATATGGCTAATTTCTCACCAATTTTCCAAGTTTTTGATTTGCCATACATAACATCACCTGAGTACCAAGAAAACTTTTATAAAGCTATAGATGCAGGTCCACTACATGAATATTTTGATAATTTAAGCCGCTCTATTGGTCTTGAACCCATTGTATGGGCAGAGTATGGATATAGAAATTTCTGCACAGTTAAAGAAGCTAAAAATGCATCTGACTTAGCTGGTATTAAAGTTCGTACTACCGACTCTCAAGTGGAAGTAGAAGTAGCTAAGGCCTTAAAAATGAACCCAACTCCTGTGGCTTGGGGTGAAGTGTACACAGCTTTACAACAAAATACTGTAGATGGTGAAGGCAACACCTTCCCCCACCTATTTGGTGCAAAGCACAATGAAGTTCTAAAATTCTGCATGGATAGCGCACATAACTATTCAATGCAATTGATGATGGCCAACAAGAAATGGTGGGATAAGCTTGAGCCTGTAACTCAAGAACTTATCATGCAAGCTGCTCAAGAAGCCATTGATTATCAACGTAAAGAACTTTATCCAGCCGATGAGAAAAAAGCTCGTGAAGGCTTCATTAAGTCCGGTATTGTTATCACTGATTTAACTCCTGAGCAAAAAGCAGAATTTGCAAAGCTTACGGCTCCTATATGGGATCAATTTAAGGATCAAATTCCACAAGAACTTGTTAAGTTAGTACAAGATACACAAAAATAACCCTACAAACGATGCACATTAAATTTTTAATGTGCATCGTTTTTTTTGTTTACCCTGTAATATTTAAGCGAGGTTGTATGGTAACTGCGCAACGCAATAAATTTCTTCAACTTGTTGATAATGTTGAAAAGCCATTTTTAGTTGTCGGAATGCTAGCAATGATTTTAATCATCACATATCAAACTTGCTTTAGATATATTCTTTCGTCTACCATGTCATTTCTAGGCGATGGGGCAATTATAAATTTTTTTGTTAGCTTAGGATTTGAGGGTGCAAAGGAGAGTTTTGCAAGCATTAGCAATAGTGTAAGTACTCTTTCTGGTTTAGCAGTTTGGGCCGAAGAATCTGCACGCTTTATCTTTATTTGGACAACATACCTTGCCATACCCATTGCTATTAAGATGCGCAGTAATGTACGCGTAGACGTGTTATATAACAGGTTGCCTGAAACCTGCCAAAAAATTAGCTGGGTAGTTGTTGATGTTTGCATGCTGGTGCTAACAGCGATTGTGACCTATAACGGCATGTTAAACATGCAGATGCAAATGGAATTCCCACAATTTACGGCCGCACTTCGCATTCCTTATTACATACCATATGCCGTGCTACCCATTGGCTTTGGTCTTATGAGCATAAGACTCTTAGAAGATTTGTACAGCCAAACAAAGGAAATTGGCATAGTAAATTCGCTTATAGGAGTAGGTGTTGCCCTTGTCTTATTCGCGCCCATAATGATTTCAGATGAGTGGAATGCCATTGTATTATTGTTTAGCTATTTTGTGATACTTCTATTTGTCGGTGTGCCTATTGCCTTTAGCCTTGGTGTAGCCTCTTTAATGACTATATATGGGGCAGGTACATTGCCTGTAGATTATTTAGCTGGTGTGGCGTTTACTTCCATTGATAACTTCCCCATTATGGCAATTCCATTTTTCATTGCTGCTGGTATATTTATGGGAGCAGGTGGGCTTTCTTATAGATTGCTAAATCTAGCTGACGAGTTACTTGGTGGATTAACGGGTGGGCTTGCCATAGCAAGTATTGCCACGTGCATGTTTTTTGCTGCTATTAGTGGTTCAGGTCCTGCTACAGTGGCAGCCATTGGGGCCATTACTGTGCCGGCTATGGTTGAGCGCGGATATGATAAAATGTTTGCAGCGGCGGTGGTGGCGGCGGCTGGAGCCATTGGGGTTATGATACCACCATCCAACCCCTTTGTTGTCTACGGGGTTACAGCTCAAGCTTCCGTTGGCAATCTATTTATTGCTGGTATTATTCCAGGTGTTTTGACAGGCATTGTGCTCATGGTCATTACATACATTATATCCAAGAAAAATGGCTGGAAAGGTGTGGAAAAGCAAAGATCCTTAGCTTCTATCTCAAAAGCAATATGGGATGCAAAATGGGCAATCCTAGTGCCAGTCATAGTGCTTGGTGGCATTTATGGTGGCATTATGACCCCTACCGAAGCCGCTGCCATAGCTGCCATATATGGTTTAATTGTAGGTATGTTTATTTACAGGGAAATTAGTTTAAAAAAACTATGGTCAAGTACCTTAGAAAGCGCCAAGATGTCCGCTGTAATTATTATGCTTATGGCTATGGCAACTATCTTTGGTAATATCATGACATTAGAACAAATACCTAGTCAAATTGCTAAACTTATTTTAGATTTAACAAATAATCCTATTCTTATTTTACTGCTTATAAATGTTTTGCTACTGTGGATTGGAACTTTTATGGAGGCTTTGGCGGCCATAGTAATTTTAACTCCTATTTTATTACCCTTGGCTACAAATATTGGTTTAAACCCCATTCACTTTGGTGTAATCATGGTGGTAAACTTAGCTATCGGTTTTATTACCCCACCTGTGGGAGTAAATCTATTTGTGGCTAGTGGTATTGCTAAAGCGCAAATTGGTGACATATCAAGAGCTGCTTTGCCATTCCTTATTGCCATGATAGTGGTTTTATTATTCATTACCTATGTGCCACAACTGTCATTAATCCTATTATAATAAGTTTTATAGCTCTTCCTTTCTCAATATATTGAAAGGAAGAGCTTTATTTTTAGGAGGGGCCATGGATCTTTGTCATAATTGTTTACATAAAACAGCTCAATATGTGCTTGAAAAAGCAAGCACCGATGGGCTAGCTCCTGTAACCATATCAGTATATGATCGTAATGGTTTACCAGCTTATTTTATGCGCATGCAAGGCTGTGTGAAGTTGGCAATTCCTATTGCTACAGAAAAAGCCAAGACTTCAGCTTTAATGGGAGTTAGCACAAGGCAAATACACACTAGGCTTTTGGATGAAAACCTTAGCCTAGCGGATTTTTGCGGAGCAGCCACCACCAGCTTAGTAGGTGGGGTTGCGTTAAGTTATGCCGGTAGTATTTTGGGTGGGGTTGGTATAAGTGGTAGAAAACCAGTGGATGATGAAAAACTAGCCTTACTTTTTAGTGAGGAGTTTGCTAAACAAATGCAGGCAAGCTAATGAAATATTATTAATTTTTTGTATATAAACGTATCAAATTATATTGTAATTAGTTGACATCTGAAAAACGCGTTTCACGCATTTTTCTAAAAAGGCACGCTCGCTCCAAATATC
>CAYJLD010000115.1:0-4510 GCA_964371195.1 uncultured Desulfovibrionaceae bacterium
TTTGTTAACCGTCTTATGTATGACGGTAAAAAAGGTGCTGCAGAAAAGATTTTTTATTCAGCCCTTGAAACGCTTGCTGAAAAAAGTGGTGAAGAACCAATGCGCGCCTTTGAAAAGGCCTTGGATAATGTTAAGCCTCATCTTGAAGTTAAAGCCCGCCGTGTAGGTGGTGCTACCTACCAAGTGCCTATGGAAGTGCGTCCAGATCGCCAAGTATCTTTATCTATTCGTTGGCTTATTAACTATGCTCGTTCACGTGGTGAAAAGGGCATGACTGCCAAATTGGCCGCAGAGCTATTAGATGCATTTAATAGCCGTGGTGGAGCCGTTAAAAAGCGCGAAGATACACATCGCATGGCTGAAGCTAACAAAGCTTTTGCCCATTACCGCTGGTAATAAAAGGGTATTTGCCCCTATTATCATTTATTTAACCTCACCACATTTTTGTGGTGAGGCCAACAAAAAGCCCCTTTTATTTTAGGAGAAAAACAGTGTCACGCACCGTTGCCATTAATAAACAGCGCAATATTGGTATTATGGCCCACATTGATGCGGGTAAAACTACTACCACTGAGCGCATATTGTTCTATACCGGTGTTTCACATAAAATAGGTGAAACCCATGACGGCGAATCCACCATGGATTGGATGGAACAAGAACAAGAACGCGGCATTACCATTACTTCTGCTGCCACCACTTGTTTTTGGAAGGATTATCGCATCAATATTATTGATACCCCAGGTCACGTTGACTTTACCATAGAAGTGGAACGCTCACTACGCGTTCTTGACGGTGCTGTTTGCGTATTTGACGCTGTAGCAGGTGTTGAGCCACAATCAGAAACTGTGTGGCGTCAGGCCGATCGCTATGGTGTTCCTCGTATTTGTTTTGTAAACAAAATGGATAGAATAGGCGCAAACTTCTTCCGCTGCGTGGATATGATTGTGGATCGCTTGGGTGCTAAACCCATTCCTTTACAATTACCTATTGGTCAAGAAGACAAGTTTGAAGGTGTTGTTGACCTTGTGCGTAGTAAATCCATTACCTTTGACAAAGCCAGCAAGGGTGCAGAATTTATTGAGGGTGATGTCCCAGCTGACATGCAAGATCTCTTTGATGCAAAACGCTTAGAGATGATTGAAGCTATTGCTGAGGAAGATGAAACCCTACTTGAAAAATATCTTGGTGGTGAAGATCTTACCGAAGAAGAAATTATTGAATGCATACGTAAAGCTACTATTAATCGTAGTATTGTGCCTGTTATGTGTGGCTCTGCCTTCCGTAATATGGGTGTGCAACCTTTGCTTGACGCTGTAGTTGATTACTTGCCTTCCCCAGTAGATATTGAAGTTATGAAAGGTCATAACCCGCATAAGGAAGAAGAAATCATTGAATGCCCTTGTGATGACAAGAAACCTCTCGCTGGTCTTGTATTTAAGTTATTTTCTGATCCATTCATTGGCCACTTGTCATTCTTCCGTATTTATTCCGGTTATGTAGAATCCGGCATGAGCGTACTTAATGCCAATACTGGCAAAAAAGAACGCGTTGGTCGTATCCTCAAAATGCATGCCAACAAGCGCGAAGATATCAAATGGGCCGGAGCAGGTGATATTGTGGCCCTTGTAGGCTTAAAGCAAGCTTCTACTGGTGATACACTTTGTGATGAAAAACATGGTGTTGTATTAGAATCACTTGATATTCCAGAACCAGTTATAGAAGTAGCCATTGAGCCAAAAACCAAGAGTGACCGTGATGCTTTATCTGCTGCACTTGGTAAGCTTGCTAAAGAAGACCCATCCTTCCGCGTTAAAGGTGATGAAGAAACAAATCAAACCCTTATTGCTGGTATGGGTGAGTTACACCTTGAAATTATCGTTGACCGCCTAACTCGCGAATTTGGCGTTAATGCTAATGTTGGTAAGCCACAAGTTGCCTATCGTGAAACCATATCTAAGCCATCTAAATCTGATATGAAGCATGCTAAGCAATCAGGTGGACGTGGACAATATGGTCACTGCGTAATCGAAGTTGAGCCAAACCCAGCTGAAGGTTATGAATTCACTAACTCTATCACTGGTGGTATTATTCCAAAAGAATATATTCCAGCCATTGATAAGGGTATTCGTGACGCTATGAAAAGCGGTGTTTTAGCTGGATTCCCCACTGTTGACCTTAAGGTAAACCTAGTATTTGGTTCTTACCACGATGTGGACTCTTCAGAACAAGCCTTCTATGTGGCTGGTTCTATGGCCATTAAAGACGCCATTGCCAAGGCTTCACCTGTGCTGCTTGAGCCTATTATGGACGTTGAAGTAGTTACACCTGAAGAATATCTTGGTGACGTTATGGGTGACTTAAACGGTAGACGTGGTCGTGTTCAAAGCATGGAAGCTCGTGGCGGCGGCGCACAAAGCGTTCGTGCCCAAGTGCCACTTTCTGCCATGTTTGGCTATGCTACTGACCTGCGTTCACGCACTCAAGGTCGTGCTACTTTTAGTATGCAATTTGACCATTATGAGCGCGTACCGGCTAGCATTGCTGAAGAAATACAAAAGAAGAAAGTATAAAATAGTTTGTAGTTTTTTGGGGGAACTCTTCCAAAAAAAACTTTAATATGCGATTGAATTTTGTCTTTGTATAAGGCCTTAGTCGCAACAAAAAATAAAACAAAGGCCTTTGCTTGCAAGGGCCTTTTGTTTTATGCACATAAAATATAGTTGCGCCGTAAATTATTATTCAACGCTAGTATATTGTCGCAGATGAAGTTTTTTGAGAGAGGCCTGGAGAGAACTTTTTTTCAAAAAAGTTCTTTCCATAAATAAAAATATCAAATAGCAAATAATAAAAAGAAGGTATTATGTCATTACCTAAGGGATATTTAGTAGGTTCACTTAGTGCTGGTTTTAGAAAACCTGTGCGGGATGACGTGGCGGTATTGGTTTCTGAGGCACCATGTGTAGTAGCTGGAGTATTTACAACTAATGCATTTAAGGCAGCACCGGTTCTTGAGTGCCAGCGTATTTTAGCTGGAGGTGCAATGGCGGTGCAAGCTGTGTTGGTTAACTCTGGTCAGGCCAATGCTTGTACTGGTGATGAAGGGCTTAGGAATTGTATTAGTACAACTAAGATGATGGCTAAGGCTTTGGGTTTAGGTGAAGATAGTGTTTTACCCATGTCTACGGGAGTAATTGGTGCTCAGTTTAGGATGGATTTATGGGAGGATGCTATACCAAGGCTTAAGGGTGTTCTTGGTCATGGAGATGAGGAAAGTTTTACGCGTGCCATGATGACTACTGATGCTTTTCCTAAATTTTTTAGTCGTGAAGTGGAGTTTTCTGATGGTATAGTGCGTTTTGCAGGTATGGCCAAGGGTGCTGGCATGATTTGTCCTAATATGGCAACTATGCTTGCTTTGGTGGTATGCGATGCAGATGTTGAGCGTGGGCTTTGGCAAGAATTGTTTGTAAAAGCTGTTGATAATACATTTAATCGAGTGACAGTTGACGGTGACACATCAACCAATGATACTGTGCTTGGTCTTGCAAATGGTGCTAGTGGTGTTAAGCTAGCAGTTGAGGACATGGAAAAGCTTAAGGTCGTTTTAGAAGATATGCTAGGGGCTTTGGCTTATATGTTGGTGCAAGATGGTGAAGGTTCAACCAAGGTTATTAAGGTTGAGGTCACAGGTGCAAAAGATGATAGAGATGCTGAGAGGGTAGCGCGAACAGTTGGTCATTCGCAATTGGTAAAGACGGCTATGTATGGTCGTGATGCCAATTGGGGACGTATTGTGGCAGCTGTTGGTAGAAGTGGGGCAGATTTTTGTGCAGATGATGTGCATGTTTCCATGTGTGGTGTTGAATTATTTTGTAATGGTCAGCCTTTGGCAGGTGACCATGATGCGGCTTTGGATGCACCTTTGAAAGAGCGTGATATACACGTATTAATAGAACTTGGTGCAGGTGAGGGTAAATATATATTGCTTGCATCTGATCTTTCGCATGATTATGTAAGTTGCAATGCTGACTATAGAACATAGAAAATTTGATATTTTTATAATATATTAATTAACTACATAATTGTAGTTTAAAGTTTTATTTACAATTTTCCACTATTAGTAATGGAGTGAATGCAGTTGGGGATGTTTTTTGAGAATGAGTGGCACAGAAGCGAGGGTGGAGGTGCTGCACAGCGAAAAAACTTTACCCAACTTGCTTTATATATGTAAAAAATTGCAAATCTGAATTAAGTAAGATTGTGCATATGCAAGCAAATATTTTTCAATCATTCTTCCTTGCAAGATGAGTTATATTATAAAGTCATAGGCGGTTTGAATTTAAATATTTTATATAAAAAAATTCGTGAAAGTTTTTGATAGCAAATTAGATTACTTTTATTCTTTAATGTCGATTAAATTACTATGCTCTTATAACAAAAAAGTATTTTATTAAGTTAGTCGACGCTTAAAAATATAATAACATTCTAAAATAGTATAATTTTATTGGAA
>CAYJLD010000116.1:0-4324 GCA_964371195.1 uncultured Desulfovibrionaceae bacterium
GCGTGCCTTTTTAGAAAAATGCGTGAAACGCGTTTTTCAGTACCGACTAATTAATAAGTATCTATTTTGTATACTTATTAAATAAATCGCACATTTTATCAATATTAGTCTTACCATCAAAAAGCTTATCAACCAACTCCTTAGCATTGTTAGCCATGAAAATGGCATTTTCCCTATCTTGTATTAATTTTTGCATAGCACAAGCCAAAGCCTTGGCATCGCGTTCCGGTACAAGGTAGCCGGTCTTACCATCCATAACCACATCACTCATACTAGCAACATCAGTACCCACAACAGGCACCTTATGGCACATGGCCTCAATAACTACTGTGGGCAAGCCATCAGAATTATCTACCCCCATCTCCACAACACTGGGCATAACCAGCATATCGCTTTCAAGTAAGTATTTTGAAACATTATCATGGGTTACAAATCCAAGCATATTTACATGCTTTTCTAATTTATACTTTGTAATATATTGCTTAAGCTTATCCATCCATGGGCCAGAGCCTGCAATATTAAGTCTTGCGTCAAAGCCATCCTTAATCAATAAAGCCATAGCTTCAATAAGGTAATGAAATCCCTTAGTTTCAATCAAGCGTCCTATGGCAAGCACATTATAAGGGGCTTGCATTTTAACTGGTGCCACACCACGATTAGGCAAGGTTGCAGCATTATAAACTAAATATAATTTATCATGCTCAGTTGCAGACAAAAATGAGGCCATATGCGGAATATTAAAGGATGAATCTGCCCGAGCAAAGGCACATGCTTCTAGCTTTTCTTGCAAAAAACCATCGGGTGGGCGCACATCACCTGCGCGAGCTGTAAAAGAAAATGGTATTCCTTCAAGCTTATTTACCACATAGGCAGCTGTGGCTGGCCCATTACCCCAAGCCGCATGAATATGCTCAATACCCATATCCTTGCAGCGCTCAGCCAAGTAAAAACCAGCCACACCAGCCCAAGCATTCTCTCCGCGCATTTCAAGGTCACGCCAGCGCCTAATGAAAATGTCTTTTAATATACCCAAGGTCAATTGTGGGTTACTTCTAAATCTACGCCACACAGCACCTAAAATACGTCCAGTATTAGCTATGCCAAAATGCTCCACTAAAATATTACTATTTTTAATATGAGGAGCAAGGTTTTTTAACTTTTTGGCATAAAGGGTAATAACTGACACAGGTAAATTGCGTTTAACCAGCGCATCCACTTCATAAAAAACAAATGTTTCTGAAGAAAGAGGAAACCACAACGAAACATAGAGCAAGCGTGGAAAATAACCTTGTTCCTCTATATTTACATTATCTACACAGCTATTCTCAGAACCATTCCCACAATTACTCATAATTCACCAATCAAAAATTATCTACCAAAGGGACACTTTGGATAGGTGCAAGATTTACACTCCATGCAAAGGCCGCCATGCCCAAGTTTTGCAAGGTCAAGGCGTGTAATTTTTTGCCCAGCCAAAAGGCGAGGCAATATAAAGTCCACTCCGGTGGTTTTATAATACAGTGCACATGCTGGAGCTCCCACCACTTGCACATTACCAATGCGCCCAACTAAGGTCATTGTGCCTGGTAAAACTGGCAAACCAAACAGTACATCGGTAAGCCCAGCCTCAATAAGAGCTTTTCTGGTTACGTCATCAGGGTCCACAGACATACCTGCTGTGCTAACAATGAGGTCAGCGCCAGCTGCAATTAGCTCATGCACAGCATTGGTTATTTGTGCAGCATCATCCGGAACAATGCAAGTTTTAACAACAGTACAATTCAGGGCTTCGGCTTTTTGGCTAATCACAGGTTCAAATTTATCTTGAATAATACCACTAAAAACTTCTGTACCCGTAATTAAAATACCAATCTTACCTTGACGCATGGGCAACACTTCAAAAAGTGGTCCTTCATCAAGAGTTGCTACAGCTTTAATTAATAAGTTTTTGGCAAGGTATAAAGGTATGGCGCGGCTTCCGGCAATACGTGTACCTTCTTTAATAATTCCCATGCTATGCCTTGTAGCACACATAACATCTGGTATTAGGTTAAATCGCTCCAAACGCGCCTCATCAACCCACAACAAACCATCTCTTGCGGCTTTGAAATTAATTTTTCCTTCGCGAGCTGGACCTTCAGTAACAATACCTTGACCTGGCATAAGTTTAGCAAACTCAGATACCACAGCATCTTCATGCACCCATTCATCAATATTAGGTGCATTTTCCGCTGTATAAATGTTACTACGTCCCTTATGCTGTAAGCGGCAAACGTCACCAATATCTAAAACTTGTCCAGCATGAAAGGCAGCTTCTTTAACTTCACCAGGTATGATTTGAGTCATATCATGCAATGCGTGTTGACCAACGGCCTTTTCTACCGGAACAGCCACTAGCTCTGGACCTTTAAAAGACATCCCAGGGCCTACATCATATGGTGACTCACCTTGACAAGAGCGGCAAATACCACCATGCGGAGCAGGATACCATTCTCCACAAAGCGAACATCGTACAATGCCCCCCTTACCTTTATGCCCTAAGGCTTCAGGTAATACTTGAACATCACGTATGCTTAAAATTTGAATATTGGCTTCACGTATTTCTTGTTGTAAACGTTCTGTATCTTGCTCAGCTTTGGGTTTTTCCTTCAAAAACCAAGACCGTATTTCAGGATATGGCCCAAGCTTTTCCACATCTAAATGTACACGCACACCCTTACCAGTATGCTTATCAAAAAGACTTACAGCATAAAGCCCAAAATTATGAATACGCATCCATCCATTACCCACAGTACAAGGTGTTAATAATTGCACTGCATCGGGTAGACACTGCCCTGTTTCACTAATTACATCAAATAAAATTCCTTCAGGTAGAGCTTGCCTTGCCATCTCTACCATATAACCACCAATAATAAGACCTGGTGCAGGATAACCGTGAAACTTGCGTGCCTCTTCCATAAATTCATCATGTGACCATGGGCCAATATTCATAATTGCCTTCCTTAGGTGAAGTTATTCTATTGCAAAAAATAAGAAAGAATATTTACATACTTTTTGCCCCATGTCCAGCTTCGCATTAAGTAAAATATAAATTCTAAAAAATTAAATACATAAATAACAAAGCCTTGCCTTGCATAAAAACACATCCTATGCTAATTTACTTTTATGCAAATACTTTGTTCTGACATAAGACATTGGTCAAGCTTTGATGGCCTTCATTACCTTTGTACTAAAAGAAGAGAAAGTTTTGAACGCTATAAACAACCTAAGGATAAGCTGCGCTGCCTTATAGGTGGACTTATGCTTTATTACGCCTTAGGGCATAACAAAGAACCGCTTTATAATGCTTATGGCAAGCCTTTTTTTGAAAATGACCTTTATTTTAATTTATCCCATTCCGGTCATTATGTTGTTCTTGCCACCTCACAAGATGCCATTGGCGTTGACATAGAAATTATCAAGAAATATAGCATAGATGTAGCTGAAAAATGTTTCACAACCCATGAACTATCTTGGCTTATAGCACAAAAAGCACCCAATGCCTTTTTTAAGATTTGGACTGCAAAAGAAAGTTATATGAAAGCCATGGGTCTTGGATTTAATCTTAACCCCAAAAGTTTTGAAGTGTTACCAATAATAAATGGTGGGCGCATAATTGATAAGCAAGAGTGGTTTTTGTATTGGCATAGCTTAAATGAGCATGAGCTTTGCATTGCCAGTGCAAGTGCTCAAGAACATCACGCAATTGAATATTTAAATAATGAACATTTATTAAAAAAAATATCTGAACTGCATAAGACCTAATATTTATAACATCTACCAAGTATAGTTTACTCCCACAGTACATTTTCTTTTAATGATAAAAATTATTTATCATAACAATCAATTTTAACCGTTTGTGTTATTCTTTGCTTAAATCTATATACTGAAACTAGAGCATTTGTTCATGCGCAATGAGCGTGCGCATATAAAAAATTTTAATTCAATACATAGGAGTTTATCATGGATTTACAAACTAAAGTTTCACTAATCATTGCCTTTGTTTCTACTGCAACACTTATCATGTCATCAATTGGTGCATACATCTACAGACAAGAAAAGTAATTATAAGTCAAAATAGTTATAAAAAACAGTGCGCAGCAGTGGGGTACCAGTGCGCGCACTGTTTTTTTGTACTACATAAGCATTTGCACAATAAGCCTAGAAGATATATATTTAGTAATGTTAAAATGAGTTGAAAATTGCCTTGGAGAGAATATGACTTTAAGATATATGGAAGTTTTTTTAGCTTTAGCTCGCACGCCAAATATGCGTGATGTGGCGC
>CAYJLD010000117.1:0-4124 GCA_964371195.1 uncultured Desulfovibrionaceae bacterium
GAATTTTTGTCCAACCCTAAAAAGTTTACTCGTTTAGGCGGACGTATACCAAAGGGAGCACTTTTGGTAGGCCCTCCAGGAACAGGTAAAACATTACTGGCAAGAGCTGTAGCTGGTGAGGCTGGCGTGCCATTTTTCTCCATATCCGGTTCTGACTTTGTGGAAATGTTTGTTGGTGTTGGCGCATCTAGAGTGCGTGACTTATTTACACAAGGTAAGAAAAATGCCCCCTGTCTAATTTTTATTGATGAAATTGATGCTGTTGGGCGTCAGCGTGGGGCTGGCCTTGGGGGTGGTCATGATGAACGAGAGCAAACTCTTAACCAGTTATTGGTAGAAATGGATGGTTTTGAATCCAATGAAGGCGTTATCCTTATTGCTGCAACTAACCGCCCAGACGTGCTGGACCCTGCATTGCTTCGTCCAGGACGTTTTGATAGGCAAGTTGTTGTTCCAACGCCTGACTTAAAGGGACGTAGACGAATTTTAGATGTGCATACCAGACGCACGCCTTTGTCTGACGATGTTAATCTTGACACATTAGCGCGTGGTACTCCTGGTTTTTCTGGTGCCGACTTGGAAAATCTAGTTAATGAGGCTGCACTACAAGCAGCCAAGATGAATGAAGAGTTTTTAGAGATGGCCGACTTTGAATATGCCAAGGACAAGGTTCTTATGGGGCGTGAGCGGCGCAGCCTCATTTTGTCTGATGAAGAAAAGCGTATTACGGCATATCATGAAGCTGGTCATGCTTTGGCAGCGCGTTTATTGCCGAAGACAGATCCCGTTCACAAGGTAACTATTATACCAAGAGGACGTGCCCTAGGTGTAACCATGCAGCTACCAGAGGAAGATCGACATGGATATTCGCGTAATTTTTTACAAAACAACTTGGTAGTGCTTCTTGGTGGGCGTGTAGCAGAAGAGCTTATATTTGATGATATTACTACAGGTGCAGGTAATGACATTGAGCGCGTAACTCGCACTGCAAGAAAGATGGTTTGCGAATGGGGTATGAGTGATGCCCTAGGGCCTTTGGCCATTGGCGAAACTGGCGAAGAAGTTTTTATTGGGCGCGAATGGGTGCAAAATAAAAACTTTAGTGAAGAAACTGCCAGACTTGTGGATGCTGAGGTTAAGCGCATTGTTGATACAGCACGCAATACTTGTCGTGAAATTTTAAATGATAATATCAAATATTTACATGCGATTGCTGAAGCCTTACTCGAACGCGAAACCATTAGTGGTGATGACATTGAACTAATTATGCAAGATAAACCCTTGCCTCCTGCTGATATAAAAGAGCAGGCAAGCAAAGCAAATCAGCCCCAGCAAGCTGAGTCAGTACAAGAGAACTCTGAAGCTTCGCAAGTGGAGGAGCAAGATTTCTTATTTGAAGCTGAACCTGAAGCAAATGCTGGCGAAGATAAGGTTGCAGATGATACTGGCGAACAAGGTTCGCAGGACAAGGATGACACTAAAAAGTCAGCATAGTAATTTTTGGACTTTGCGTAACGGTGCATCTTTTTGTGTCCAACCGTGGGGGGTGATGGGTATAGTTAACCTGTCACCTGACTCATTTTTTGATAATGGACGTTATGGGGATGCTAACTCTGGTCTTAGTCATGCTAAGGCTTTGTGGAATGAAGGTGCCCATATTCTTGACTTGGGTGCTGAATCAAGTCGCCCTGGGGCTAACCCAGTAAGTGCCGAGGAAGAGATTAAGCGGCTAATGCCTGTGCTTAAGTCACTTATGGTTGATATAAATCAAGCCAAGCAAAACGCTAACGAACATGTTCCATATATTTCTGTAGATACATATCATGCACAAACTGCTAGTGTAGCCCTTGAACTTGGGGTACATATAATCAATGATATTTCAGCCTGTTGTTTTGATCCTGAACTGTTGGAAGTAGTGGCGCATTTTAAGCCTGGTTATGTGCTTATGCACAGCACTGGAAGGCCCAAAGTTATGCAAGATAGTATTTTGTCTGGTAATATTGTTGATAATTTACAGTCTTTTTTTGAATTGCACCTTAAAAAACTTGTACAAGCTGGTTTACCTGAATCAAATATTGTACTTGACCTAGGTATTGGTTTTGGAAAAAGCTTTGAGCAAAATATGGAATTAATAAGCAATATCCACAAATTTAGACAATTAGGTTTTCCTTTGCTCATAGCTATTTCAATGAAATCCTTTTTGGCTACTCTAGTCAATCGTAAACGGGACGACTTTTCCTTTCGAGCTAAAGCTACACAAATTTTGACTAATATTCTTGCTATGCAAGGCTTTGGTTTGCACCGTGTGCATCATGTGGCAGACACTATTTGTACTTTGAAAATTGCTCAGCAGCTCATAGAAAATGGACTCAGTGTAGGTAAGTATAATGATTGAAGAATTATTACACTTGAATTTTGATTGGCGTGATGCCTTAGACATTTTATTCATCACTATTTTACTGTATAAGTCCATTCAAATGCTTAAAGGTACACAAGGTCTGGCAGTTTTGTTGGGTCTTGGGCTTATTATGCTGCTTTATGCACTTTCTATCACTTTAGGTTTATATTCAACAACTTGGATTTTACAAAATATTGTTGGCTCGCTTTTATTGGTAGTTATTGTGCTCTTTCAAAAAGATATTCGCCAAGGCTTAGGAGAGATGGGGGCGCGCTATTTTTGGCGAAGATCTGCCTTACGCCAAGGGGCTTTAGATGAACTTGTAAGTGCTTGTGTAGAGATGGCTGAGCTTAAGATTGGTGCGTTAATTGTGCTTGAGCGCTCAGTTCCTCTTTTGGATTTAAATTTGCGCGATGGCATCAATATTGATGCACGAATTACACGTAAGCTGTTAATAAGTATATTTTTTCCTAATACTCCCTTGCATGATGGGGCTGTAATTGTGAGTAAGGGGCGTATTTTGGCAGCATCATGTATTTTACCTTTAGCCTTGGTACATGATCAAAATTACGGTACAAGGCATAGAGCAGGCATTGGTATTACGCAAGAATCTGATGCCATAGCCATAATAGTGTCTGAAGAACGAGGTGAGATTGTTGTGGCAAGACACGGTGTACTTGGGGCTGCTCTTAATGCACAAGAGCTTAGGCAGGTGATTAGTGATGCGCTCTAAGTTATTGTCCGTTAATTTCAAGGTATTGCTGCTGTCTTTTGCGATGGCCGTGGGAATTTGGTATGTAGTTGTTATTGGGGATCAAGTGGATATTCAACTGGAAGTTAGTGTTGAATATAAAAATATCCCCAGTGATTTAATAATAACTGAAGGGCTTGTAAACTCAATTGAAGTACGTTTACGTGGTCCAGAAGCTTTAATGCGCGACATACCAGCTAGTTCTCGTGTGCATGTAGTTGACTTAAGTTCATTACATAAGGGGCGTAACGTTATACCATTTATATTCTTGCGCAATAAAACTTTACGCGCCTTTGATGTGCAAGACATTACACCATCACGCTTGGTTATTATGACCGACACTGTACAAGAGCGTAATGTTAATATCAAAGCACAAATAGTTTCAAGTATACCCACATCTAATTTTAAGATTGATAATATTACTATATCGCCAAACAATGTACTCTTGCGTGGGCCTAATAATACGGTGCAAAATATCAATAACATACCCTTAAAGGTGCGTTTGGACCCCAAGGTGCAACCAGGTACATATACACAAACTGAGCCATTAGATATTGCCCAAGCCTATGTAACTGCAAGGCCTAATAGTGTAAGTGTTACTTATACAGTGCTAAGTGAGCGTAAACAGCTTGATTTCACAAAAGAAATTCGCATTGAGTCGCATCAACCACAAAACTATATGGTTGAACCACAAAGCTTGCCTATCGAAATAGAAGTTCCGGAAGCTTTAGTAAATAATAGCAGTTATATCGCAGGCATAAGATTAAGTATTACCCCACCATTACTTGACATAGCTGAAGATACCTTAGTTCCATTAAATGTAACTTTGCCAGAGGGTATTACCTTGGTTGAAAGCTTGCCTAAGGTGGTCACAGTAAAACGCTTACGTTAATTAGTTGGCCCTTAAGAATATAGCAAGGCTTTAATATATAATGATTTTTGATGTGAAATTGTATAAATAAAATTGCCAAAAAT
>CAYJLD010000118.1:0-3879 GCA_964371195.1 uncultured Desulfovibrionaceae bacterium
AATCTTTTTTTTGCAAAAAAAAGTTTCTTTCCTTCCCCCAAAAAAAGTTAAAACTAATATAATAACTATAAAAATTTATTTTCTTAAAGTTCTAGCCACTGTTGCGCCAAAGTCTCCTAAGTCTTTTATAACTACAATTCCGGCATCTTCCATGGCTTTGATTTTATCTTCCCCGCGTCCTTTGGAACCAGAGATAATGGCTCCAGCATGGCCCATGCGTTTACCTGGAGGGGCAGTTAGGCCAGCAATAAATCCAAAGACTGGTTTGGGGTATTTGGTGTCTTTTACGTATTGAGCGGCCTTTTCTTCATTATCGCCGCCAATTTCACCAATTACGCAAACTGCTTCGGTTTGATCGTCATGGCGAAACATCTCTAATAGATCAACAAACTTAAGGCCTGGTACGGGGTCACCACCAATACCAATGCAGGTACTTTGCCCAAGGCCCTCATTGCTAAGTTGAAATACAGCTTCATAGGTTAGTGTGCCGGAGCGGCTAATAAGCCCAATACTACCTTGTTTGTGGATATAGCCAGGCTGGATACCGATTTTGCATTTGCCTGGGCTAATTAAGCCTGGGCAGTTGGGGCCAATTAGCATGGTACCTTTGGAATTAAGATATGTTTTTACTTTGACCATATCAAGCACAGGTATATGTTCTGTAATAATTACAACTAATTTAATACCTGCATCGGCAGCTTCGCAAGCACTATCGGCACAAGCTGCTGCTGGTACAAAGAGTACGGAGGTATCAGCACCAGTTTTTTCTACAGCTTCTTTTACGGTGTTAAACACTGGCACACCAAGTACTTCTTGACCGCCTTTACCAGGGGTTACGCCGGCAACAATTTTAGTTCCATAGTCAAGCATTTGCTGACCATGGAATTGACCTTCACGACCAGTTAGGCCTTGTACTAAAACGCGTGTATTTTCATTTATTAAAATGCTCATAATATTTATACCTTGGTTAGTTCAGCAATTTTTTGGGCAGCTTCGGCCATGGAATTAGCACTTACTAGATTGATACCACTATTATTAAGTATTTCACGAGCTAAATCTACATTGGTCCCTTCCATGCGTACCACCAATGGTACTGTTAATTCCATTTCTTTTGCAGCTTGTACAACGCCTTCGGCCACAATGTCGCAACGTAAAATGCCACCGAAAATATTAATTAAAATGCCTCGGACATTGGGGTCAGAGAGCATAACTTCAAAGCCTTTTTTAACCATTTCCACATTGGCTCCGCCACCTGCATCAAGAAAGTTAGCAGGTTCAGCGCCAGCATATTTAATGGCGTCCATGGTGGCCATGGCAAGGCCAGCTCCGTTTACCATAGTACCAACATAACCGCCAAGGCGTACATAGTTAATACCAAGCTGGGCTGCTTTGCGTTCAAGGGGGTCCACTTCATCTGGGTCTTCAAGGGCTGCAATGTGCGGACGACGCTTTAATGAACTTTCGTCAAAGTTCATTTTACCATCAAGCACTACAATATTGCCTTCAGTATTAGTGGCAAGGGGGTTAATTTCCACTTGGGTGGCATCATTTTCAATGCAGCACTTTACTAATTTACTGATAAGCCCAACACCTTGACCAACTTGCTCTGGGTTTAATCCGCAGGCAAAAAGCAATTCACGAGCTTGAAAGGGCCAAATGTTATGATTGCCATCTAAGCGGCTACTAAAAATGCGCTCTGGATGTTTTTCTGCCACTTCTTCAATGTCCATACCGCCATCGGGTGAGGCCATGATGGTTAGGCACTCTGAACCTCTATCTAAAACCACAGCTAGGTATAGCTCACGGTCAATATTGGTTCCTTGTTCAATCCAGACTTTTTTTACCTTTTGGCCTTGAGGTCCAGTTTGGTGAGTTACAAGCTGCATGCCTAATATGGCTTTGGTGGCTTCTTCCACTTCTTGCAAGTTTTTGCAAACTTTGACTCCGCCACCCTTACCACGCCCGCCGGCATGAATTTGAGCTTTTACAACCCATACAGGCCCGGGTATTTTTTGGGCAACATTTAGGGCTTCTTCTAAGGTATGCGCAACGCCACCTTGGGGTACGCTTACGCCATAGGATGCAAGTAGCTCCTTGGCTTGATATTCATGAATGTTCATATGGTTCATCCTTTATATGAAACGGATATTTAGTGGAAATGTAGCTTAAGATAAAATAGCCTAGAATGCAAACAACATTCTAGGGTCAGATATGATGATAAATTTTTTATATATTTGATTTAGATAGAAATTTTAATAGGGGAAACTTATTGGTATTTACAAAAGTTTCCCCTATTAAAAACGAAATCGTGTGAATATTAATCGTCTGCTATGGGAGTAGCTAATTCAATTCCGAGATGTAAGGCTTTAAGGTTATTTGCATAAAAAGATTCAGGGAAGCGGTCTTTTAAAACTTTTTCAGCTGAGTCTACAGAAATAATCTTAGTTAAAGTTATAAGCGCTCCAAGCACCACCACGTTAAATGCTTGTGCTTTACCTAATGTATCCATAACAGCTTGATACATGGGTAAAGGTTTGCGAATGGCGTCTATACGTGGGTCTACAAGAACAAGATCTGAGTCATA
Source organism: uncultured Desulfovibrionaceae bacterium (assembly GCA_964371195.1). Classification (GTDB taxonomy): domain Bacteria; phylum Desulfobacterota; class Desulfovibrionia; order Desulfovibrionales; family Desulfovibrionaceae; genus CAYJAD01. The sequence goes on from CAYJLD010000118.1 coordinate 2,585, forward strand.
TAAACACATACCGCCAGGACGAATAAGTGGTAAATACTTACTCATGGCTTCATTGGTAAGTGCCACAAGGTAGTTAGGGTCTGCTACTTTGGGGTAATATATGGGGCCATTTGATATAATAACGTCGGAGCGTGTGGCTCCACCGCGTGCTTCTGGTCCATATGATTGAGATTGTACAGCATTATGGCCTTCATAAGTGGCGGCAGCATCAGCTAATAAAATAGCCATGGATATAACCCCTTGGCCACCGGATCCAGACATTAGATAGCGATGTTTATCCATGAGTTACTCCTTAACCTTGGCTACAATTTTGGCGTACTCTTCGCAATATTCGGGTCGCACCTCTTCACGGAAGATACCACGCGCAATGAGGCTACTATCTTCTTCGAGTTTTTTAGATCCAAGTAAGGCAGTACCATCACGATAGCTTTCCAAAAGTTCGATTTGTCCACCAATTTTATTTTTACGTCCAAAGAATGTGGGGCATTGTGACATGATTTCCACCACAGAAATGCCTTTATGCAATACAGCTTTTTTAATGAGGCTTATGCATTCCTTTACATGGAAGGCTGTAGTTCTTGCCACAAAGGTAGCACCTGCTCCAAGAGCCAAGTCAACTGTATCAAAGGCTGGGTCAATACTTTTGTATGGTGCGGTGGTTGCGGCAATACCTTCACCAGATAGCGGAGAGTATTGACCACCAGTCATACCATAAATACGGTTATTTAGGATAATAGCCGTTAAATTAATATTACGCCTACAAGCGTGAATGAAGTGGTTGCCACCAATGGCTGTTGCATCACCATCACCCATGGGTACAATGATGTTTAAGGATGGTTTAGCAAGCTTTAAGCCTGTGGCACAAGCAAGGGCGCGTCCATGCATGGTATGCATGGTATGAAAATCTACATATCCAGATATGCGGGCTGAGCAACCAATACCTGAAACCATACACAAGCTTGATCTATCTAATTGTAATTCATCAACTGCATGTAGGATGGAGTTCAATATAGTTCCATGACCACAGCCAGGGCACCAAATATGCGGGAAGGAACGCTCACGAATAAAGTCTTTAAAAGCCATTTTGCACCTCCCTAAGTGATTTTAAAGGCATAAAGTTGATATTTAACACTTTAAAACCCCCTTCCTTCAATGGTGCGCATAACTGCGCCAATATCTTTTGGCGTGACTAGTAGGCCGTCCATTCGATTAACAAGGAATACGCGACTAGGATTACTAACTGCACGCATAACTTGCTCTTTCATTTGCCCCATATTCATTTCAACAACAAATAT
>CAYJLD010000119.1:0-3538 GCA_964371195.1 uncultured Desulfovibrionaceae bacterium
CATGCTCTTATTTCTGGTAATTTTTTTATTACTATTTTCCAATAAAATTATACTAATTTAGAATGTTATTATATTTTTCAGCGTCGATTAACTAATATAAGCATTTCGCTCCTTATACTGTTCCATAAGTAAGAAAGGAATTAGTATATAAATGCCCAATATTAAAATTACGCCTGACTGAGCTAACACTCGCTTAGGGGAGTGTTTGCGAAGTGACACGCCATATCCCACTGCAAGCAAGGCATTAAAGAGCAATCCAAATCCCAAATACATAGGGCTTAAGCTAATCAACCATTTTCCTTTACTACTGTGCAAGTCTTTAAATGAAAGGCTAAATGGAAATAGTATGTCAGCAGTTTTGGAGATTACTGTACTTTTGCTTCTACTCATTTGGTGCTTAAACCCATGCAATGGCTCAAGGGCAGAGGGAAGGTTTTCTGCATTATTATAAGCCTGAGCATATATATGCGTGCCGTTAGAGTATACAGCCGTAATAAATAATGGATCCATAATAAGCTTAAAATCCATACCGTTTGAGACGTACTCAGGCGTTGGAATATGTGTAAGCATAAAATCCTTTTCATGCAAAAGGTACATGCGTTCATTTGTGTCCAAAACTAAACCTAAATATTTTCGATCTTTAGCCTCAGCAATGACAATTTTCTTGGGTACTATATTCTGTGGGAAGGGCAGTTGTGTAACTTCCAGATTATTATTTCTGCGAACAATCTGGAAAGTTTTGCCCGTAGCATCAACAACAAATACACCGCCTTCATAGGGTTTAAAGGTTGTAAAATTACCCCAAACACCCTTAGCAGGGAAGGTAAAATTTTTATCCAACATGGCTTTGGTGTATTCTTTTGTTTTCTCAGTATCTACCTTATTTAAATCACTATCTATAAATTGAAATTTATTGCCACTAAAGCGTATGCGGTCAGCCGGTAATACTAAGGCTACTTGTCCGGGATCAGCATCTATAAGAGGATAAATTTTTTCTTTATAAATATTTTCATCGAGTAGCCGTGCGGGCATTTCAAGAACACGACGATCCTTTTGAATGCTCTCACGGTCAAAGCTTTTGCCATGCAATTCCATGGGTAAAAGTTTGCGTAGCTCCATATTTCTGTAGTAGATAAAGGGTATTTTTGCTTCAAACTCGTTGCGAGTAAAATATTCATCCTTTTCGTTTTTATATACTACGTCTGAGTGATGGTTTTCTGATTTTTCCTCGGCCTTTAAGTCCCGTTCAAGAATTTGCTCAGTATATATCATATTATTGTCTACAGGACTATAAAACATATGTGTTTTATCAACAACTTTTACAAAAAGTAGAGAGTAGAACATGGGGAAAACCCAAGCAAAAAAGCATATGCTAAGCAAGTACATGCATAAACTGGCTATACGTGTTTTCATTATGCAACCCACCTATTTCTATAATCATCTGCAGAAAGCGCAATACTATAAAACATGATAGGAATTAGTAAGATGAAGTATGGTAGAACATCAACATAAAAGCCAGAACTTCTGTATAAAAACAAAGGAATGCAAAGCCCAAGGCAAACTAAGGCTGCAAGCGTTTTACGCTTTGGCTGAGGCTCAAGAAGAACAAAAGCCCCACCAAGATAAATGTAAAACCCAGCAATAAACCATGGTAAAACAGTAATAAGTGCAGATAAACCAACTTCAGGTGTATAATAATTTAATATGCTTAAATAAAGAATTATGGCATCAAATGTAAAAATAGCACCTAAAAAAGTTGCACCAAAAAGTACGTGTAATAAAACTATAAGGCTTGAGTCATAAGGAGCATGTAAGGCAATGCGTATTCTGCCATCACGCATTTCCTGCAAAAATTGAAAAATGCAATAAATAATCGATGTTATAAATGGTACAAACATCATTCCTTCATAGGGAATTTGTCCTAGATTGATGGTTCTATACCAAACAACTTCTGAATGGTCTTGCATAAATAAGCGGCGTAGGATAATAAAATTCCAAACCATATAGAGCATATTGGCCGCAAAAAGCAATAACATCATGTACCGTGTTTTAATAGCTTCTTTATAAAATACGGCATAAAGTGCTGATGAAGTGCGCATTTAATACCTCCCAGTGAATCCAATGAAAGCATCTTCCATATTCATTTCTTTTTGTTCAATATTAAGTGAGTTTAATGAATATTGTTGGATTATTTCTTGACGCTTGGCTTCATCGGCATAGAAGAAGAGCTCTACAAAATCCTTGTGCCATTCACTGTTTACTAAAACATCGTCAGCAATGTTTTTTAATGTATTTTCAAGGTCTGTTGTGTTTTCTGGACGCGGTAAGCGGTAGCAAGCAAATTGTGCTACAAAATCAGCCAATGAGGTTTGGTGAGCCATTTTATGGCGGCGCATAAACACAGCATCGTCTACAAAACGTTCCATATCTTGAATTACGTGGGAAGTAATAATAATGGTGTGATTCCCATCTCTTAAATTTTCGCATAAATAGTCAATGAATAAACGACGGTATCCTGCATCAAGGCCCATGGAATAATCATCAAGAATAAGTAACTCTGGATCTTGAGCAAGAGTTAAGCCTAAAACAACTTGAGAACGTTGCCCCTCACTCATGTGAGCTATGCGATGATTTTTTGGAAGACCAAGTAAATCAACTAAGTTATAGAATCGTTCAGGCTTCCACTTAGGGTAAAATTGTTTGGTATATTTTTCAATTTGCTCAATGCTAAAGAATTGATAAGCAAGATGTTTTTCAAAAAGAAGCCCAACTCTGGCCCGAGTTTCAGGGCGTATGGCAAAAGCTAAATCACCGAAGATACGGCATTCACCACTGTTTGGACGTAGAAAACCCATAAGAATTTGAATTAATGTAGTTTTCCCCACTCCATTTTTACCAAGCAAGGCACAAACTCTACCTTTTTCAATAGATAGATTAAGCCCATTATAAAGCTCTCGGCGTCCATAATTATGGCGTAAGTCTTTAATGCTTACTGGTGCTTCGTGCATAATTATCTCTTTTTATTAGTTAACTATACTTTCGCCTGGAACTTCTACTGAGTGTCCAGATCCGCCGTCAAATAAAACGCTAAAATTTTGTTGGGGACGCGGGAGGACAACTTCACTGTCAGCATTAAGCGTTGCTTCTTGCAGAGTATTGCCAGAGTCATCCTTTACAACTATACGAATGCCTGTTGCTGAGGATCCATCAGAATAACCACCTTGGCAAGTGAATGTACCGTCGGCATTGTCAAAACAATTAAGCAATGCACTGTGAGCTTTAGCATTATTGGAAAAGGCCAAAATCATAAAACAAAAAAAAGAAAAAAAGAGTATTTTTTTCATGAACTTCTCTTGGTTATTTTAAAAATTAATATTGGGGAGATGGATAAAAATCCACTCCCCAACCGATGAATTATAAATTATTTTTTGTTAATATCGTGAGCTTGAACCCAGATAACTGCATCTTGGGAAAGATCTTTACCATTGTGCTTGGTGTCAGGGCCAATACCAAGAGCTGCAAAGCCCCACCAACCAGC
>CAYJLD010000120.1:0-3505 GCA_964371195.1 uncultured Desulfovibrionaceae bacterium
AACTTTACCGAACATCACACATTCAGCTAAAAATAGCCAAATCGGAATGACGTGGTATAAAGAGCTAGGTACAATTATTTTAAAATATAAATCGCCATAAAGTTATGAAAGACAGTTCAAAAGATAAAATTCAGAGAGCAGATCTTTAGGCAGGAATATGAGGAAACTTTGTTCATAAAAGTTTCCTCATAAAAATCAATTTTTATTGTGGTTTATCTGATAAGTCTTCAACAGAGTTTTTGCGTAGTGACATATAGAGTGGTGTTGCTTGACTACGACCACTAAATATCTCTTCTGATGTGGCAGCAAGGGCATGCGGCAACACTTCATCCACATGTTCTACAAAGACTATTTCAAGGTCTTGTAGCACTTCATCTGGTACTTCTTTGAGATCTTTTTCATTATCAATGGGTATGAGTACCTTAACTAAGCCGGAGCGACGCGCAGCAAGTAGCTTTTCTCGCAAGCCTCCAATGGGTAAGACACGTCCACGCAAGGATATTTCGCCGGTCATGCCCACATCATTACGAACAGGTATACCAAGTAAAGCTGAAGTTATGGATGTGGCAAGGGTAATACCAGCTGATGGTCCATCCTTTGGAGTTGCACCAGATGGAACATGCACATGTATGTCTATTTTACGATGAAAGCGAGAGTTAAGGCCAAGCACATCGGCACGAGAGCGTACATAGGTTAGAGCCGCACGGGCTGATTCTGTCATAACGTCGCCCAATTGCCCAGTAGTTGAAACATGCCCACTGCCAGGCATGAGGCTTGTCTCAACCATAAGGATTTCTCCACCACGCTGATTATAAGCAAGCCCTGTACAAACACCCACTTGAGGTTCTTTTTCACTTTCATCGTGGCGATATTTTTTTACACCAAGATATGTACTTATATCTTCAGCATCAATATTGATAGACAATTCCAAATCATCTTCTTCAACTAGCTTTATAGCAACTTTACGACATAGAGCAGCTAATTCACGCTCAAGGTTACGTACTCCTGATTCGCGAGTATAGTAGCGAATAACATTGAGTATGGCCTCATCACTAAGTATAATATTATAATCTTTTAAGCCATGTTCCTTAGTTTGTTTTGGCAAGAGGAATTGGCGTGCAATGCGGCTTTTTTCTGTTTCAAGATAACTATTTAGCTCAATTATTTCCATACGATCTTGTAATGGAACTGGTATGGAGTGCAAAGAGTTAGCCGTTGTAATAAAAAATATTTTAGATAGATCGTAATCAAGATCTAAGTAATGATCCATAAAAGTACTATTTTGTTCTGGATCTAGCACTTCGAGCAATGCTGCAGCAGGATCACCGCGGAAATCTGCACTCATTTTATCTATTTCATCAAGACAAAATAAGGGGTTATTAAATTTAACACGCTTGAGTGATTGTAAAATTTTACCTGGTAAAGCTCCAACATAGGTACGTCTATGCCCTCGAATTTCAGCTTCATCACGCACTCCGCCTAAGGATAAGCGTGTAAAATCACGCCCTGTGGCTGCTGCTACAGATTTAGCAAGGGAAGTTTTACCAACGCCAGGAGGACCTACAAGACAAAGAATAGGGCCCTTTAATCCACCGGATAATTTTTGTACCGCAAGGTATTCAAGTATGCGTTCTTTTGGTTTTTCAAGGCCATAGTGATCATTATCAAGGATTTCACGCGCACGTTGAATATCCATATCAATATCTTTTAACGTATTCCAAGGTAGGTCCATGACCCAATCTACATAGTTACGCAACACTGTATATTCAGCAGAAGATTGTGACATGCCACGAAGTTTACGCAATTCGCGCAAAGCTTTTTCTCTTGCTTCCTCAGGCATATCACGGTCTTTGAATTTTTGCTCCATTTCCGCAATTTCGGCTTGAGGATCATCTTCGCGTCCCATCTCTTTATTAATGGCCTTAATTTGCTCATTCAAATAATAGTCGCGTTGATTACGCTCCATTTGTGAGCGAACTCTATGCTTTATGCGTCGTTCAACAGTAGAGATAGCCATTTCAGACTGCAATAACTCATATGTTTTTTCAAGACGCTCAATGGGATTAATAAGCTCCAATGCTTCTTGTTTTTTACGATAGTCACTTCTTAAATGTGGAATAATAGAGTCAGCAAGCCTGCCAGCATCTTGAACACTGGTAATGGCAGCCAAAACTTCTTGAGTCATTTTCTTATTAATTTTACTATATTCATCAAGAGCTTCATGTGTTGTTTTAATTAGTATTTCAGCTTCTTGACTAACTATTTTTTGCTCCGCAAGGGCCACTACATTAACCCGCGGGTATTCTCCATCTCCAAAGGGATGATCTTCAGAAATAGGTTCCCATGTGGCCCTATATAAACCTTCAAATAAAACCTTAATGGTTCCGTCTGGTAGACGTAAAACTTGTAAGATACGACTTACCACACCCATTTGATATAAATCATTACTTTCTGGTTTTTCTGTATCTGGCTCACGCTGTGCTACAAGAAATATTTTTTTATCATGCTCGCTATGACCAGCCTCAATAGCTTTTATAGAAGCTGCACGCCCCACAAAAAGTGGCATAATGGCTTTAGGAAACATAACCACTTCACGCACAGACATAAGCGGCATAGAACCGCATGGTCCCACTGGGGATATTGTAAGGGTCACCATATTAAAACTCCGTATGGTAAAATACCAAAAAATAAATCAAAAAAATAAACTAGCTTGCCACCTGATCATCGTTTTCATACAAGAAAACAGGCTCACGACCCTTTTCAATAACAGCTTTATTTATGATGCATTCGCGTACATTGTGCATAGTTGGCAATTCATACATAATATTTAACATCATTTTTTCCATCACATTACGCAAACCACGCGCACCAGTTTTGCGCTCAATAGCTTGTTTAGCAATGCCCTTAAGAGCATTATTTGTAAAGCGCAATGCTACATTGTCAAGTTCAAAAAGCTTTTGATATTGGCGTACCAAGGCATTTTTGGGTTCAGTTAGAATTCGTACAAGGTCATCTTCGCCCAAATCGTCCACATGGGTAATAACAGGTATACGCCCAACAAACTCTGGGATAAGACCAAACTTAACTAAATCAGCAGGATGAAGCTCATCTAAGAGTTCTGATAAGCTTAACTTATTCACAGAGCGTAGCGAACCTCCAAAGCCCATGGAACCACCACTCATGCGCTCACTCACAAGTTTTTCAAGTCCCACAAAGGCTCCACCAACAATAAATAAAATATTGCTGGTATCCATGCGAATAAATTCTTGTTGCGGGTGCTTGCGTCCACCCTTAGGTGGAATATTAGCTTCTGTGCCCTCAATAATTTTTAAGAGAGCTTGCTGTACACCTTCACCTGACACATCACGGGTAATGGAGGGGCCATCGCCCTTGCGAGAAATTTTATCAATTTCATCTATATATATAATACCTTTGCTAGCAGCTTCAATATTATAATCAGCATTTTGCAAAAGTTGCACAATTATATTTTCTACATCTTCGCCCA
>CAYJLD010000121.1:0-3442 GCA_964371195.1 uncultured Desulfovibrionaceae bacterium
GTGTTGCCAAGGTTGTAAAAGGTGGTCGACGCTTTAGCTTTAGTGCCCTTGTGGTTGTAGGCGACGGCAAAGGTAATGTAGGTTTTGGTCTTGGAAAAGCCCAAGAAGTACCCGAAGCCTTACGCAAAGCTAGTGAAAGAGCACGCAAAAATCGTGTGTTCATTCCACTTGTTGATGGTACATTACCTTATGAAATTTTAGGTCGCTTTGGGGCTGGCTACGTTATGCTTAAGCCTGCTTCAAAGGGTACTGGTATTATTGCTGGTGGTGCTGTTCGTGCAGTTATGGAAGCAGTTGGTGTAACCGACGTGCTTGCCAAAGCCATCGGAACCAATAATCCACACAACGTACTTCGTGCAACAATTCAAGGCTTAACAGCCCTACGTAGTGCAGAATATGTTTCTGAATTACGCGGCAAAAAGCTTGAAACACCAAGGAAGTAGTCATGTCTGAAATTAGTGTAAAACTTGTGCGTAGCCGCATTGGTTGTAATCCTAACCAGCGTGCTACCCTAGATGCCCTAGGGCTTAAGCGACGTGAGATGGTTAAGACTTTTAAAGATACCCCCGCCATTCGCGGTATGATCAAAAAAGTTGTGCACTTGGTTAGCATTGTTGAGAACTAGTGCCAATTGATAAGGAAAATACTATGCAGTTGCATGATTTATATCCATTTCCAGAAGAGCGTAAAACACGTAGACGTGTAGGACGTGGTTCTGGCTCTGGCCTTGGCTGTACCTCTGGTAAGGGTCATAAGGGTCAAAATTCTCGTGCTGGTGGTGGCGTACGTCCTGGTTTTGAAGGTGGTCAAATGCCTTTACAGCGTCGTTTACCAAAACATGGCTTTAAAAACTATCCTTTCAAGGTAACTTATGAGGTCATTAATCTTGACCGTCTTTTAGAAGCCTTTGAAGGTAAGGATGCCATTAGCCTTGAAGATATGTATGCACGTGGTGTTGCCTCTTATGGTAAGCCAGTGAAGGTTTTATCACGTGGTGATGTTAGCCGTGCAGTAAAAGTTGAAGCACATAAATTTAGTGCTAAGGCTGCGGAAAAAATCCGCCAAGCTGGCGGCGAAGCTACAGAACTTGAAGCTTCTAAATAAAAATATTAAATAGCATAATAAAAGAGATATTATAAATGTCAAATGCAGCAACCAATATGGCAGCACAATCTGGCTTAATGAAAAAAATTGGCTGGACTTTTATGCTTTTGTGCTGCTACCGCGTAGGTGTGCATGTGCCCATTCCAGGAGTTGATGCCGGAGCGTTAGCCAGTTTTTTTGAACAAATGTCTGGTACACTATTTGGGCTATTTGATATGTTCTCCGGTGGTGGTCTATCCAATACTTCGGTATTTGCACTAGGTATTATGCCTTACATTTCTGCATCAATTATCATGCAGTTAATGCAAGTTATTAATCCAAGTGTTAAGCGTATAGCTAAGGAAGAAGGACAAGCCGGAAAACGAAAAATAACTCAATATACACGCTACCTAACTGTTCTTATAACCATTGTTCAAGGCCTTGGCATTGCCGTTGGCCTTGAAAGTATGCGTAGCCCATCTGGGTCGCTTGTGGTTATGAATCCTGGCTGGGAGTTTCGTATAATTACTGTACTTACATTCACTGCTGGTACGGTGCTTATTATGTGGCTTGGTGAAAAAATTACTGAAAAAGGCATTGGTAATGGTATTTCGCTCATCATCTTCTCTGGTATTGTTGTGGGCATACCAAGGGCTATTATGCAGTCCTTTGCCCTCATTGATGCTGGTGATATGAGCTTATTCCTAGCCATTGTTATAGTGGTGCTTATGCTTGCAGTAACGGTTGGCATTGTGTTTATGGAGCGTGCTCAAAGACGCATACCTATACACTATGCTAAACGTCAAGTGGGTCGAAAAATGTATGGAGGGCAAAATACTCATTTACCCTTACGCATTAACACAGCTGGTGTTATTCCACCCATTTTTGCTTCGAGTTTATTGTTATTTCCTGCTACCATTGGTCAGTTTTCTACCCATGAAATTGTGCAGCAAATAGCTTTATTCTTTTCACCTCAAACCATTAGTTATAATATTATCTTTGTAGCACTCATTTTCTTTTTCTGCTATTTCTACACGGCTATCATTTTTGATCCTAAAGAAATGTCAGAAAACTTGAAAAAAGCTGGCGGTTTTATTCCTGGTATTCGTCCAGGTGAAAAAACCGAAGAGTATATTAATACTGTATTGTCGCGCCTAACTTTAACAGGTGGTTTTTATATTTCCTTAGTATCAGTTCTACCCATGCTTTTAATTGCAAACTTTAATGAGCCTTTCTACATTGGTGGTACTAGTTTGCTAATCTTGGTGGGTGTTGCTATGGACTTTATGAGTCAAATGGAATCACACGTGATTTCTAATCAGTACGAAGGACTTATGAACAAATCACGAGGCAAAAGGTAGAGCGTGAAGAAATATCGCGGAGCATTTATTAAGAACGATAGAGAAATCGGTCTTATGCGCGAAGCCAATAGGCATGTTGCCAACGTGCTTGATTTAATAGAAGACATGGTGCAGCCAGGCGTTAGCACCATGCAATTTGAAGATGCGGCAAGAGCTTATTGTGAAAAGCACAACCTTAAACCAGCATTCTTGGGCTATCATGGTTTTCCTTATGCCCTTTGTATTTCAGTAAATGAAGTTGTAGTTCACGGCTTTCCTTCCACGCGGCTGCTAGAGGAAGGTGACATTGTGAGCGTTGATATGGGTGTTGTGTATGAAGGTTTTGTAGGTGATGCAGCAAGAACATTTGCTGTAGGCCAAATTAGTGATGAAGCAAAAAGACTTATGCAAGTCACTGAAGATGCTCTTTATGCAGGTATAGCCGTAGCTAAGGCTGGTACAGATGTATATATGATTGGTGCAACTGTACAGGAATTGGTTGAAAAAGCTGGGTTTGGTGTTGTGCGCCGCTTTGTGGGGCATGGTATAGGTGCTAAAATGCATGAAAAACCAGAAGTACCTAATTTCAAACCCGGTATTGGCGGTATGCCTTTACAAAATGGTATGGTTATAGCCATTGAGCCTATGGTAACAGTAGGTACATATGAAGTGGAAATCTTAGAAGATAAGTGGACCGCAGTAACTAAGGACCGTAAACTTGCTGCTCATTTTGAGCATAGCATTGCCATAACGGCACAAGGTCCCCAAATACTAAGTATCTCAGATAAGGGCTTAAGGCGAATTACGCAACAATAGTCTTATAAGTTATAAATAAATTATTGTTGACAGTAATTGTAAAGACAGATATAAGCCTCTGTTCCTACCAACAAAGTTTGGTAGTTATGGAGAAATATTCATAATTAGCCTTAACGATTAATTATGATATCATTATAATCTTTGGAGATGGTATGAAAGTTAGACCTTCCGTTAAGAAAATTTGCCCCAAGTGCAAGGTCATC
>CAYJLD010000122.1:0-3225 GCA_964371195.1 uncultured Desulfovibrionaceae bacterium
ATCCTAAACCAGCTTCGCAGCCAGAACCTAAACCAGCTGCTGCACCGGAAGCTAAACCCACTGCTGCACCAGAAGCAAAACCAGCTGCTGCGCCAGAAGCTAAGCCAGCTACTGCACCAGCTACTAAACCGGCACCGGCTGCTGCAAAACCAGCTGCAAAGCCAGCTGCTCCAGCGCAAGATGCTCCTAAGGCTGCATCATCTACCATCCGTGTAGATCATGAGAAATTAGATCATCTTATGAATTTAATTGGTGAGCTCATCATCAATAGAAACCGTTATACATTGATTGCACGGTCTTTAGAAGATGAGACGGCGGAAATTGACATATCACATGTAGCACAAAGTTTGTCCGAAACAACTTATGCCATGGCACGTATCTCTGATGATTTACAAGATACCATTATGAAGGTGCGTATGGTGCCGGTTGCTTCTGTATTTTCACGCTTCCCGCGCTTGGTGCGTGACTTATCGCGTAAAAGTGGTAAGGAAGTGGATTTAATAATGGAAGGTGAAGAAACTGAACTGGATAAGAGTGTTGTGGAGGTTATTGGTGATCCACTAGTACACCTTATTAGAAATTCTGTGGACCATGGTATTGAGTCTCAAGAAGATCGTGAAGCTGCTGGCAAACCTGCTAAGGGTCGTGTGGTCTTGCGTGCATATCATAAGGGGAACTCTGTTGCCATTGAAATTGAAGATGATGGTAAGGGTATTGACCCTGAAAAAATGCGCGAAGTTGCCATACGTAAGGGCATTATTAGTGTTGAGGATGCTAAGCAGCTTGATGATCGTGAAGCTATGGAATTAATTTTTGCACCTGGCTTTTCATCGGCTGAGACCATTACAGATATCTCTGGTCGTGGTGTTGGCATGGACGTTGTGCGAACCAATATTAAAAATCTTAAAGGTAGTGTAAATATTACCTCTGAAATAGGCAAAGGCACACGCTTTACCCTGTTATTGCCATTAACCTTAGCCATTATTGATGCACTCATGGTTAATGTAGCTGATGAAATGTTTGCAATTCCGCTTGATGCTGTCTCAGAAACAACTAAGATTGAAGCTGAACTCTTAACCGATATTAAGGGAAGAAAAGCTGTTACCTTACGTGGTGAAGTGCTTGGTATTGTTGATTTATCTGAAATGCTCAACCTCCCAAAGCCAGAAGTAGAACCGGATGTACTATCAGTGGTAGTTATTCATGATAATGACCGTAGGTTAGGCGTTGTGGTTGATAGATTATTAGAACGCCAAGAGGTAGTTATTAAACCGCTTGGTTCATACCTTGGTGATTTAAAATGCATTTCGGGCGCGACTATTATGGGTGATGGGTCAGTTATACTAATTCTTGATCCGCACGAGGTGTATACTTTATCAACTTCTCGTGCATCCATGTAAACTAGAAGTCTATTAAAAATTATTTAGGGAAGCACTTATTTTATATTAGTGCTTCCCTATTTTTTTATCCAAAGTTTTCCAAAGCATCCACTAGAGCTTGGCGATTATTTTTGCTGAGTGCAAATGGGTGCGGTTCAGCAAAGATTGCATAATCATTATCAAAATATTGCCCATTGGCATTCTTAAAGTCATCTGACAAAGCTGCTTTATACAATATTTCTGCCCCAATATCTAAATCATATCCTTTTTGGCCATATGCCTCTCTAACCATTTTACTACCCAAGAAGGACTTAGGATTAACAGCAATAATTGTTGATTTATTAGCAGGGTTTTCTGCCATTTCCATGCTCCACATTATCAAAGCTAGCTTGCTTTGAGCATATGCCTCATTAGTTGAAATTGCAGTGGGGCTGATAAGAGCTTGCAAATTAACTGGTGCTTGTGCAGCCGAACCGAGGTTAATAACCCTGCTCCCAATATCAAGTATGGGTAAGAGTTTTTTTGTTAATATATACGGAGCTATGGTATTGACTTGAAACCGAATGTCTAACTTATCCTTAGTAATAGCCTCAAGTTCATCTACAACAAATACTCCAGCATTATTTATTAATACATCAAGTTGTTTATGGCGTTGTAGGATAAGAGCAGCCATATCAAGAACATCTTGCAAAATTGAAAAATCTGCTTGGTATAACTCTATTACCGCATCATTTTTAAGCAGTAATAGTTCATTTTTTATATTTTCGAGCTTAACCTTGTTTCTACCATGCAAGAGCAAGGTGTGCCCAGATAAGGCAAATTTTTTGGCCGTTGCTAGGCCTATGCCATCTGTTGCGCCGGTAATTAAAATAGTTTTCATATTAAATCCTCATATATTATCGCGTTGATAAGATCCGTCCAATAGGTCTTGGTCTAATCTTAACAGCTGCTTATCAATATGTGCAACAATTTTTTCTTTTTCTGCTAAAGGTGCATTGATGGGTATTAAATTATAGTAATGCCCTCCAAAAAAATAAGCATCATTTAGCTCAAGCAGTTGCAGTAAATATTTTTCCTCTTCAATTTTTTCCCTTTCGGTACATTCAACAAATTCACCAGCATCACGCATCTTTGCAAGCTCAGTACCGTCAGCCACCGAGGTTGACATTAATGATACTAAATATGGCGGGAATTGATTAAGCAATTTGGCAGTTTGTTCAATATGTACCTTACCATTGCCTTTTCCTGCAACACCAGTCATGATGATGGCATCCCAATCAAAACCGGCCTTGGTGATTTTTTCTATATTTTCATACGCTTCTTGTACTGTAAATCCCTTATTCATTTGCTTAAGGGCTGGGTCATAAGCTGATTCAAGGCCTATGTGTAATTCGTTAAAGTTTAAAGAGCGCAATGTTTTTAATTCCTCTAATGATTTGTTTTTTAAACTTTTTATGGAAGCATAACAAGTGATAGTTTCAATTTCTGGTAAGTAGCTATTAATTAATTGGCCAATTTTTTTTAGTTTTTCAAAAGATAAAATAAATGGTTCCCCATTAACCAAAAAAATTCGCTTTATGGGTTGGCTACTTGATTTTAATTCCTTTAAGTCTTCCTCAACATGCTCTAAAGGTGACACTTTAAAAGGTGTTTCGCGATACATGGTGCAAAAAGAGCATTTGTTATGTGAACAGCCAGCAGTTACTTCTAAAAGTGGGGTTTGGGCCTCTATGGGATGTCTATAAACTTGACCTGTATAATGCATAATAATCCTCAATATATTCTTAATAGTTAGTCGAACATGAAAAACACGTTTCCACGTATTTTTCAAAAAGGCACGCTGGCT
>CAYJLD010000123.1:0-2879 GCA_964371195.1 uncultured Desulfovibrionaceae bacterium
CTTTTTCATTTAATTAAATGACGCTCGGTCGCATGTCCTATGCGACACAAGCTCTCGCAAGCGCCGTCTCGCTGGAAGTGAATTCCAGCTTGCCTTTGGCTTGCTCCGCTACGCGGTATGGCCCACGTCCTGTGGGCCATATTGCTCTCATTCAATTTAACGACGTCCACCTCTGTCGCCACCACGGTCATTGCGACGACCGTCACGGCCGCCACGGTCATTGCGATCTCTATTGTCACGTTGCGGACGAGCAGTACTTTCAGGAGTCCACTCTTGGCCTTGCTCCTCTAAAAGCACAGCCTTTCGGCTGGCACGAATACGGTCACCGTTAATTTCAATAACCTTAACAATCATATCTTCACCAAGGCGAGCAATGTCACCTGGTTGCTCAACTCTATTAACATCCAGTTGCGATACATGCACCAATGCTTCTATATTGGGCAGAATTTCCACAATGGCACCAATTTCTAATACTTTACGCACTTTGCCCACATAATTTTTACCAAGGTCTGGGCGCTGGTCATAGTATTGTACCATTTCCTTTGCAGTAGTCATGGCATCGGCAGTGGGTGCAAATACAGAAATGCGACCACTGTCATCTATATCAATGGATGCGCCAGTGGCAGCAGTAATGGCTTTAATATTCTTACCACCAGGACCAATGATTAAGCGAATAGTGTCAGGATTAACAAATATTTCTGCATGTTGAGGTGCATATTTTGAAAGCTCAGAACGTGGAGTTTCAAGGGCAGAGCTCATTTCAGATAAAATATGCAAGCGGGCTTCACGCGCTTGCTCCATGGCTTTTGCCATGATTTCTGTGGTAATGCCTGTGATTTTAATATCCATTTGCACAGCGGTAATACCTTCAGCAGTACCGGCAATCTTAAAGTCCATATCGCCAAGGGCGTCTTCATCACCCAAGATATCTGTAAGTACAATAAAATTATCACCTTCACGAATTAAACCCATGGCTACACCAGCCACTGGCGCAGTCACTGGAACACCTGCATCCATTAAGGACAAAGAGCCACCGCATATGGCAGCCATGGAAGATGAACCATTAGACTCCAAGGTTTCTGATACTATACGCACAGTAAATGGAAATTTATCCGCCGCTGGCAAAATATAGCTTAAAGCCTTTTCTGCCAAAGCTCCATGCCCAATTTCACGGCGTGATACACGCACAGGCTTTACTTCACCAACAGAGTAAGGTGGGAAGTTATAATGTAGCATAAAACGCTTGGTTACATCACCATTTAAGGAGTCCATGCGCTGTTCGTCGGTGGATGAGCCAAGAGTTGTAACCACCAAGGATTTAGTTTCACCACGTGCAAATAATGCTGAACCATGGGTACGCGGCAATAAGGAAGTTTGAATTTGAATGGGACGAACAGTCTTTGTATCACGTCCATCAATACGTGTGCCCTCATTTACAATACGGCCACGCACCAATTTCTTTTCCATATCCGTAATAATATCACTAACATTTTTAAGTTCTGGATGCTCGGCATAGTTAGCATCACTGCTAATCATTTCCATAACTTTTTCTTTAACAGCCTTGCGTGCATTTTTGCGCTCAAGCTTTTCAGGCACACGCACAGCATCAGCTATGCCAGCACTATTAGCACAATTTTGTACAAATTGAACAAAATTAGCATCTTCCTCTACTGGCACAAAGTTTAACTTGGCCTTGCCTACGAGCTCAGCAAGTTTAAGTTGCGCATCAATAAGAGGTTGAATTTCCTTATGAGCCCAGTCCAAAGCCTCAATAATTACTGACTCAGGCACAAATTTAGCCTCACCCTCAACCATAGTAATGGCATCACGTGAAGCTGCAAAAACTATATCAAAATCACTTAGCTCTTGCTCTGCAAAAGTTGGGTTCAGCAAGAACTTGCCATCAACGCGGGCAATACGACCACCAGCCACAGGACCATCAAAGGGCAAATGCGAAATTAAAACCGCAGCAGAAGCACCAGTTAAAGCCAAAACGTCAGATTCATTTTCTTGATCTGCTGAAAGTACATTAGCTAAAACCTGCACATCTTCCTTAAGACCCTTAGGGAAAAGTGGGCGAATGGGTCTGTCAATAAGTCTTGAAACCAGGGTTTCGCGCTCAGATGGGCGACCAATTTCACGTCTAAAAAAGCTACCAGGAATACGCCCAGCAGCATACATTTTTTCTGCATATTCAACAGTTAACGGAAAAAATCCACGGTCCACTTCTAAGGGCTGTGAACAAGCAGTAACTAAAACCACCGTTCCACCGCATTGAATCCAAACCGAGCCATGAGCTTGATTGGCTAAACGGCCCACTTCAAAAATAATTTCTTTACCGCCAACAAAGGCACTTAGACGCGTAGGATTAAAAATATCCAACATAAAATTTCCTTTCACAAAACCAAAGGGGTTTCCGAGAATAAGCACGAACACATCACTAATTCGCAAACATTCTCGGCCCCCCCTTTCAACTGTGGGTTAAATTGTTTTGTATTTTTTGGGAAGTTTTGGGGTTCTTCTGGGGAAACCGCTCTGCTCTCGATTTGCGTAAACCTCACAAGTTCAGTAACGCAAACGGCTTCACCGCCCACTGGGTCGGCCTTCCAAAAAACTTATTATATTAATTAAATATATCTACAAAAACAGACATACTCTTAACTTAACAAAAGGGATAAAGCATCAAAAGCATTTAATGCAACCAATAAATTTGTTGCGGCAAGGGTTTACCTTCAAAAAGAAAAACTTTATCGCCATGAAAGTTTTTTGAGAGAGAGGTTTGGAGAGAGAACTTTTTTTCAAAAAAGTTCTCAGTTTGATGACAAACCCCCTATGGGGTGTTTGTGCCGCCTAAGGCAGGCAAGCTGCCTTGGCAGTAA
>CAYJLD010000124.1:0-2308 GCA_964371195.1 uncultured Desulfovibrionaceae bacterium
CACATCGTCTTGTGCAACTTACAGGACAAATATTACGCTTTGCCATTGCCACTGGTAAAGCCATGCACAATGTGGCGGCAGATTTGCATGGGGATAGGCTACACTTAAATGGACAATTTTTCACCGAAGAGTAGTGGATAGGCTACACTTAAGTGCATAATTATCACAAGGACAAAGCTATAATGCAATTTACAACATGCTACCCTTTTCCAAATACAACTTGCGCTTTTTCCATATTTTCACGCACGTTTACCCCAAATGGGCAGTTAGGCTCACATGTTCCACACATAATGCAATCACTAGCATTTGCTTGGAGAGATAGATAGTGTTGGCGTACGCTGTCTGGAACGGTGTCTTGTTGTAATGCTAAATCCAAATATTTCGTCACAGCCGCAATATCAATTTGAGAAGGGCAAGGTTGGCAATGATTGCAGTACATACATCGGCCCGTCATAACAATATCTTTGCCGCTTGCAAAAATATGAGAATATTCTCTTTCTTTAGCGGATACATCATAATAACGAACTGCCTCTGTCACCTGTTCTGGGCTATCACAGCCAATAATTACTACCTTGACGCCACTTCGGTCTAAACAGTACTGTATACACTGCGGTACTGTCATGGCGATACCAAAGGGCGAGCTTTTTTCGTTAAGCAAGCTTCCAGCTCCAAGTGGTTTCATAACCGTAATGGCAACGCCTAAGTTTTCACAGGTGGCATAAAGTTTTTGCCTAGCTGCGTCTACTGTCCAACCACTTTCACCTAGCCCCTTATATTCTATCAAGCTAAAGATGTCTGTGTCGGCATGTTCCATGTCATAAGCAGGATTTATGCTAAACATCAAAACGTCAATCAAGCCACTTTCTACAGCTTTTAAGGCTGTTTTTGGGTTATGTGAACTAAGCCCTATATGCCCAATAATGCCTTTTTCTTTTAATTCTTTTGCATACTCAATTATTTCCGTTTCAAAAACAGATTTATAATCTTCTTCAGTATCTACATAATGAATCATACCAATTTCTATATAATCAGTGTGAAGCCTAGTAAGTAAATCATTAAAAGATGCTTTAGTTTGGGAAATATCACGTGTTCTGCAATATTGTTCATCTTCAAAGACAGTGCACAAATGCCCTTGTATGATAAACTTATCTCGCCTTCCTTTAAGAGCATTACCAATATTATCCCTAGTGGATGCTTGTGGCATAAACACATCAATGAAATTTATTCCAACATCTAAAGCCGTATTAATTATTGCTTTTGAATGTTCAGCAGTTTTTCCATTAAACCATTCGCCGCCAAGGCCAATTTCAGAAGCTTGCAGTCCTGTTCTTCCAAGTGTTCTGTAGTTCATCCTCGTTCCTACTTTATAAAATTTTTATTATTTAAGATAGTTTTACCCAGAGCATGTTGGGTTAAGCAATACAAGTTTTCATCAAGATTACTTTCCCCCATTCACATATTAAGTCCAAAGTTGGCAGCAAAGTTTTACCCTTATCAGTAATAGAATATTCTACTCGTGGTGGCATTTCATCATAGCTTTTTCTTATAATAAGCCCATCAGCTGTTAATTCCTTTAGCTGTAAGAATAATTTATCAATGCGTGCATTCGTGGCTGAACATCTTGTCATTATAATAGAACGCTTAATTAATTATGTTCAGCTTATTCATAAATTTAGCGAACAGAAAATTATTCAGATTTAGCATAAAAAACACTGTTATTGAACATAAAATAAAAAATTAGTGTTATCATTAATATATAACATGATACAGTGGTGTATATTGCTGTAGCGTATCCTTGCGTACTTGCTATGTATGAAAATAGGTAACTTATAATCCCTTGTCCTAACCGCAAGCTTATCATGAACATTGTAATAGCAGGCGCTAAAATTTCTTTTGGCACAGAAATAGATAGGCTATAATTTAAAAAAGGAATGATCGTTCCGGAAGTAATATAATACAAAAATAGCAATAATGCAAAAAAATACAAAGTATTGACATGTAAAATTATAAAAATGCAAAAACTAATGAGCAAGCCAGATGCTAAAATTATATATGGAAAATATTTTAATTTTGATAATTTCTTCATGAGGAAGCCAGAACCAATTATTAAGCCTATATTACCAATAGAATAAATAGTACCTATTTGACTTGTGCTAAAGTTGAACTGTTGTGCAGTATAGAGAGAAAGCAAGTGCGGAAGTGTGATATCAATTCCAGAAATAAGAAAAAATCCAAAGAAGAGAGCAAGCATTTTAGGATTAGAAAAAAGTTTTTTATAGTCAGTAAGGCTATGTTTTTTCTTGTTTTG
>CAYJLD010000125.1:0-2257 GCA_964371195.1 uncultured Desulfovibrionaceae bacterium
TGGAATAAGGTGAATCAATGACCCGCCTTGAAAAAGTATACAAAGAGAAAGTAGTTCCAGTAATGCAAAAGGAATTTAACTATAAATCTCCTATGCAATTACCTGATATTGAGAAAGTTTCTCTTAACATAGGGCTTGGCCAAGCAAGCCAAAATAATAAACTTATGGAAGAAGCCATAGCAGAGCTTTCGGCCATTGCCGGACAAAAAGCTGTGGTAACACGTGCCAAAAAATCTATTGCATCATTCAAATTGCGTGAAGGCATGCCCATTGGGGCAAGAGTTACCTTGCGTAAGGATCGCATGTGGGACTTTTTGGATAAGTTAGTAAACTTTGCCCTACCCCGTGTACGTGACTTCCGCGGTATTCCTGATCGCGGTTTTGACGGTCGTGGCAATTTTACCCTAGGAATAAAAGAACATACAATTTTTCCAGAATTGGAAATTGACCGTGTTGATAATCCCAAGGGTATGAATATTACCATTGTTACCACAGCCAAGACTGATAAAGAAGGTAAATTCCTTCTTGATCAACTTGGTATGCCGTTTAGGAAGTAGGAGTAAGCTATGTCTCGTACAGGACTTGAAGTAAAAGCAAGACGCAAGGCTAAATTTTCTTCGCGTAAATATAATCGTTGCCCATTATGCGGGCGTCCACGTGCATATATGCGCAAATTTGGTCTATGTCGTATTTGTTTTCGCAATATGGCACTAAGGGGAGAACTTCCCGGTGTGCGCAAATCTAGTTGGTAGCATAAGACTGGTAGTTAAACTACAAGGCTTATTTTTTACTAAGATGTTAGCATCTTAGTTTATGAACTCAAGGAGTTAAAAATGTTGACAGATCCTATTGCTGATATGCTAACGCGTATCCGCAACGCACATTTGGCCCTGCATAAGGAAGTGAATGTGCCGCGCTCAAAGATGAAGGAAGCCATTGCCGGCATCTTGAAGCAGGAAGGTTACGTTGAAGACGTGGCCGTCGCTGACAGAACCATTACCATTACCCTTAAATATTATAAGGGTAAGGCAGTTATTGCTGGCTTGAAGAGAATTAGCACCCCTGGACGTAGGGTCTATGTTGGTGCTGGAGGCATTCCAAAGGTACAAAATGGCCTTGGTATTTGCATTCTGTCCACTTCACGTGGAGTACTTGACGGTGTCAGTGCTCTTGATAGTAAAGTGGGCGGCGAACTTTTGTGCGAAATTTGGTAGGCGGTGCCATTATGTCAAGAATTGGAAAACAGCCTGTATCCATCCCATCTGGTGTGGAAGTAAAAATTGGTAATGATGCTGTGGAAGTAAAAGGCCCAAAAGGCGTTTTAACTACTCCGCTTTGCCCTTGTCTAAACTATACATTAGACAATAACGAAGTACAACTTACCCGCAAGGATGAAAGCCGCGAAGCTCGCGCTCAACACGGCCTTCGTCGCACCCTTCTTGCAAATTGTATTGAAGGTGTTACAAAGGGATTTTCAAAGACCCTTGAGGTTATCGGCGTAGGTTATAAAGTTGCTGTTAAGGGTAATATTGTTGAACTTGGTGTGGGCTATTCTCATCCAGTAATTGTGGATTTACCAAAAGGTATCACCGCAAATGCTGAAGGGCAAAAGCTTACTATCATGGGTATTGATAAGGTTTTGGTTGGTGAAACTGCTGCTCAAATCCGTAAAATTCGTAAGCCTGAGCCTTATAAGGGCAAGGGTATTAAGTATGACACCGAAATTATCCGCCGTAAGGTTGGTAAGTCCGGTGGCAAGAAGTAGGTAAGACAATGAAAATATCTAAGAATGCAAGTAGACTTAGCCGCAAAGTGCGTATTCGCAAAAAAATTAGCGGCACAGCGGCTCGTCCCCGTCTTGTGGTATATCGGTCAAACCTGCACCTCTATGCCCAAATAGTGGACGATAGCATGGGTGCAACCCTTGCGTCTGCGTCAACACTTTGCCTTAAAAAGTCTGAGCAAGACATACACTGCAATATTGCTGGTGCTACACTTGTGGGTAAGGAAATTGCTCGCCTGGCTAAGGAAAAAAACATTAATTCCGTTGTGTTTGATCGCAATGGTTATATCTATCACGGACGCGTTAAAGCTGTTGCTGACGGTGCTCGTGAGGGCGGCTTGGAGTTCTAAATATGCGACAAGAAACTATGGAACAACAAAACGAATCTGGCGAAATCGAAAAAGTGGTTTCCCTAAACCGTGTTGCCAAGGTTGTAAAAGGTGGTCGACGCTTTAGCTTTAGTGCCCTTGTGGT
>CAYJLD010000126.1:0-2084 GCA_964371195.1 uncultured Desulfovibrionaceae bacterium
TATAAGCAATTTGCACTTCGCAACGCGGCGCAAGGCCTGCTGCCACAATATTTTTGGCAATATAGCGACCCATATAGGCACCAGAGCGGTCAACCTTTGAAGGGTCTTTACCAGAAAAAGCCCCACCACCATGATGCCCTGCTCCACCATAGGTATCTTGAATGATTTTGCGTCCGGTAAGGCCGCAATCTCCCATGGGGCCACCTACCACAAAGCGGCCAGTGGTATTAATAAAGATTTCGCAATTTTTTTCATCAAAATAGCCAGATGGTTCAAGCACAGGACCAATGACATGGGTACGCACAGCATTTTCAATGTCAGCTTGGCTTACGCTATCACTATGTTGGGTTGATACTACAACATTATTAATGCGCACTGGCACGCCATCTTCATACACAAAGGATACTTGGGTCTTTCCGTCTGGGCGAAAGAAGTCTACAATACCAGCTTTACGTACACGAGTTAATTGCTCAGACAATTTATGGGCCCAATAAATGGGAGCTGGCATAAGAGTTGAGGTTTCATTACAAGCAAAACCAAACATCATACCTTGATCACCTGCGCCTTGAGCTTCGGGGGCAACACGGTCAACACCTTGGGCAATGTCAGGTGATTGTTTATCAATGGAAGATAGTACAGCGCAAGTTTGCCAGTCAAAACCCATTTCAGAGCTAGTATAGCCTATATCTTTAATGGTTTCTCGAACAATTTCAGCAAAGTCAGTATAGCCCTTGGTGGTAATTTCACCTGCAATTACAGCCATACCAGTGGTCACAAGAGTTTCACATGCTACCCTTGAATCAGGATCTTGAGCAAGTAAGCTGTCTAAAATGGCGTCAGAAATTTGATCTGCCACCTTATCAGGATGACCTTCTGTAACAGACTCAGATGTAAAAAGATACGTACCTTTGTGTAATTGCATGACTACTCCTTTTATTTGCAAAAATTTATTATATTAAAGTTTCAATAATTTAATATTATACCCTATTAAAATAATAACATATTATCAATTAATCTTGCCTTGCCAATACGTACAGCACAAGCAAATAATGATGTATTACTTAAATTATCTTGAGGCACTAGGGTATTGGCATCCACAATGCTTGCATAATCTATCATGCCAAGTGGAATGTTTTGCGCTATATATTCTTGCACCATTTGCAATACATCCGCCGCCTTGGCATCTAGTTTAGCCATGGCTTTTGCCGCACAAAGGGCCTTATAAATATGTGGGGCCTGCGCTCTTTCTTCAGCAGTTAAATATACATTTCTGGAGCTTAAAGCTAGGCCATCATCTTCTCGTACCGTGGGGCGCCCCTCAATGCTTATGGGTATATTTAAATCCTTCACCAGCTGGCGAATGATTGTTAATTGCTGCCAATCTTTTTGACCAAATACAGCCATATGAGCTTGGGTTAGCATAAATAACTTAAGCACCACCGTTGCAACCCCATCAAAATGCGTGGGCCTAGTTATACTACAAAGCCCTTTATTAAGCTTTGGTAAGCTAACCACTGTGCTAAAGTCTGGGGTATACATTTGTGCATCGTCAGGGGCAAAAATAACATCCACCCCTATGGACTTAGCAATGGCTGCGTCATGGTCTAAATCACGAGGATAAGCTGCCAAATCCTCAGTGGGAGCAAATTGCATGGGATTAACAAAAAGACTCACCACAACCTTAGTAGCATTTTCTCGCGCATATTGCATAAGTGCGGCATGACCAGCATGATAATAACCCATGGTCGGCACAAGGGCTACTTTTTCACCTTCGCTCTTCCACTTCATGCAAAGTGCGTAAATTTCTGAATTTTTATTAAGTATCTGCATATCAAGTTATAGTAATATATTTAATTGGTGGTAACTTATACACCCACTATGATGCATTGTAAAGTTAGATTTATACTCAGCCTTTTTGCAGCTACAGCAAATTATAATTTGCATGCATAATTATAGCTAAGAAAGAATGCAAAAAACAACTAAAAACTATACACAAATAAAAGATTAAAGTATAAGATTATTTAGTCGTACTGAAAAAAAGCCCCTTTGAGCTTCAAAAATTGCCAGAAATTCGCATTCCATGC
>CAYJLD010000127.1:0-1951 GCA_964371195.1 uncultured Desulfovibrionaceae bacterium
ACTATTTTCCAATAAAATTATACTATTTTAGAATGTTATTATATTTTTTAGCGTCAACTATTTTATAATTAACTACCACAATCTGCTGGATCACCTAATAGCTTTGCTAAGGCATGCGGCAAAGCAGGCAATAAAGCCTCTAAATTTTCTTGCACAGCCTTTTTACTGCCGGGGAAATTGATGCACAAACATTGCCCAATGGTCCCTGCTACAGCCCTTGAAATACTTGCATGAGGTGTTTTACTAAGACTTGTTTGCATCATTAACTGTTCAAAACCCTGCAAACGCTTTTCAAGCAGGGCAAGAGTTGCCTCAACGCTAACATCCCTAGGGCCAAGACCAGTGCCACCAGTCGTACAAATTATATCATAACCTTGGCCAAGGCTTAACTCTAAAAGCAAGTTGCGTAAGCTTGGCTCTTCATCCGGTAAAATAAAGCCCTGTTCATGACAAAGCGGTATATTTTGACCAAGCAACTCACCAATGGCAGGTCCACTGCTATCTTCCCTTTGCCCAACATAGCCCTTATCTGACAGGGTTATCCAAGCAAGAGCATAGCCATGACGAACTATATCAACACGAAGTTTTCCAGCATCAAGCGGTACTACGGCCTTTAATAGTGGACAAACTTGCGCATGGGCTTTGTCATGGCTAGGCAGCAAAGCGCGTCCAACAACTTTAAACACTTCCTGCCCCTGAACTTCAAGCCTAGTACCGACTTTTAAACTTGGTAAAGGCAATTCATTGCTTATATGGCTAGCCATACCCATAAGCGGGCCACTACTAAGAGGAATTATACTTCCCGAATTACATATATGAATATGTATTTGCATATTTTACCCCCATGCTACTCAATGTATTATATGCCTAATCTATGCTCTTGCCAAGTCCATAATACATTTAATATCGCGTTTTATATTCTGTTTTCTTACTAGCATCAAACAAAGCTTGATAACATTTATGTGACTTTAGATTTTACTACATTATGCTTTATATCATTAATATTATTTTCTTAAACCTAAAAGGGATATCAAAATAAACACAATTATATACTTGCTCTCATAATAAAAAACGTGATATACTCTTAGGATACAATATACAAAGGATGAATTATGAAAAAATTAAGTATTATTTGTTTGGTGTGCTTATGCTGCTTTTTAGCCATGGGTTCTCAATTGGCAATGGCTGAAAAAAACAAAGGGGTTTTACAAGAAGCTGTGGAGCGTGGCACATTACGTGTTGGCATGTCATCATTTATCCCTTGGGCTATGCAAGATAAGACAGGTAAATATATAGGTTTTGAGGTAGATGTAGCCACAAGACTAGCCAAAGACTTTGGGCTTGAGCTTGAACTACTACCCACCAAGTGGTCTGGCATTATTCCAGCCTTACTTACCGGAAAATTTGATCTTATTATTAGTGGTTTAAGTAGTACACCTGAACGTAGCCTGCGGGTTAATTTTAGTACACCATACGACTATACAACCATAGAAGCTGTTGGGCGCATAGATCAACTTGGAAATGTTACTAGCTTTGAAGAACTAAACAAACCTGAAACTATAGTAGCTGTGCGAACAGGTACTACTGCCGCAACAGCAGCTAAGTTGGTTTTGCCAAAGGCTACCATGCGCTACTTTGATGAAGAAGCTCCAGCTGTGCAAGAAATGATTTCTGGCCGGGCGCATGTACTTTTTGGCTCAGCACCTCTAGGTAGCTTTGAAGTAATACGTAGTCCTGAACTTGTACGCCATGTTAGCGAAGAAATAATATTTCCACAGCCCATTAGCATAGCCGTACGCAAGGGTGATTTTGACTCCTTAAATGCTATCGATGCATGGATAAGGGGTGTTGAAGGTGAAGGATGGCTAAAAGAACGCCATAATTATTGGTTCAAGAGCAAAGAATGGGAAGCTCTCTTAAAATAAAATGCTACACATACCAATAAATAGTC
>CAYJLD010000128.1:0-1662 GCA_964371195.1 uncultured Desulfovibrionaceae bacterium
ATTATACCAAGGCTGGCGGTGGTTGTGGTGATTGCCTTGATCAAATTGAAGAAATACTCAATGTTGAACTTGGCAAACCAAAACTTGAAGAAATCAAACCATTACCACGCATGAGCAATGTTCAAAGAATGCAGTCTGTTATGCGTGTTATTGAAGAAGAAATTCGCCCAAAGCTTGCCGTTGATGGTGGGGATATTGAGTTGGTGGATATTGATGGACCAAATATTTTTGTTCGCCTTGGGGGGCGTTGCGCTAAGTGCAAATCCAGCCAAGTAACCATTAATAATTTAGTGCAGCAAACCCTTCGTGAATTTGTTGATCCTGATATCACAGTTCATGCCATTCCGTAGATTTTGCTTGTATGAATAATAGAGGTTAATTATGCAAACCATTTTTTTAGATAATAATGCAACTACACGCGTAGCTCCCGAAGTTTTGGAGGCTATGCTACCCTACTTTAGCGAACAATACGGCAACCCTTCTAGCATGCACTCCTTTGGAGGTAAGGTTGGTAAGGCAGTTGCTGATGCTAGAGCAAACGTTGCTGAACTTATTGGCGCGCAACCAGAGGAGATATTATTCACTTCTTGTGGCTCTGAAAGCGATAATACTGCCATTATGTCAGCAATTCAAAGCCAACCTGAAAAAAGACATATTGTAACAACTAAGGTTGAGCATCCAGCCATATTAAACCTTGCTCAATATCTTGAGGGTAAAGGCTATGAAATAAGTTATATTCCGGTTGATTTCAAAGGCCGCTTAGATATGGATGCTTATAAAAGCAGTCTTAGAAGAGATACTGCCATTGTTTCTATCATGTATGCTAATAATGAAGTTGGCAATGTTTATCCCATTCAAGAAATGGCTGAAATGGCCAAAGCTTTAGATATTACCTTTCATACCGATGCTGTTCAGGCTGTGGGTAAAGTACCTATGAGTATGGCCACACTACCAGTGGATTTTTTAGCTCTATCTGGTCATAAGCTGCATGCGCCCAAAGGTGTTGGAGCTTTATACATACG
The DNA here is from genome assembly GCA_964371195.1 of uncultured Desulfovibrionaceae bacterium. Taxonomy (GTDB): domain Bacteria; phylum Desulfobacterota; class Desulfovibrionia; order Desulfovibrionales; family Desulfovibrionaceae; genus CAYJAD01. The sequence goes on from CAYJLD010000128.1 coordinate 1,023, forward strand.
CAAAGGAACACGCTTTCGTCCTTTCTTGCGTGGTGGTCACCAAGAGCGTGGACGCCGTGCTGGTACAGAAAATGTACCATATATGATTGCACTTGGTAAGGCAGCAGAGCTTGCATTGAATAATATTGAACACGAGGCATCCTATGTAGGCGCACTTCGTGATACATTGGAGCAAGGGCTAATAAATAATATTAGTGATTGTGTTGTAAATGGTGATGTTGAAAGCAGATTACCTAATACTTCAAGTATTGCCTTCAAATATATTGAAGGTGAAGCCATCTTACTTATGCTTGATAGATTTGGCATTTGTGCAAGCTCTGGCTCCGCTTGTACTTCTGGAAGCCTTGAGCCATCGCATGTATTGCGGGCTATGGGTGTACCATTTACTTATGCCCACGGTTCCATACGTCTATCTCTATCTCGTTACACAACTCAGGAAGAAATTGATATAGTATTAAAAGAGTTTCCGCCTATAGTAAAAAAATTGCGTGAGCTATCACCATTTAGGGCCTAATAATTTTATTAATTGTATGAAAAAACCCCGCCTAAGCGGGGGGTTTTAGACTGATGACAAACCCCCTTACAGGCGTTTGTGCCGCCTAAGCAAGCAAAGCTTACTTGGCGGTAAGGCACGAAAATC